>JBAQGU010000657.1:0-3342 GCA_049287975.1 Roseiarcus sp. | reverse complement strand
AGCCGTTCGTCCCGCGAAAGGCGGCCTGAGTGTATGGAAAAGCGGATGGCCCGTTTCATCCAAGGGGACCGGCCGGAGGCCGGTGCGGAACTCGCAATGACGGGGCGGCCTTGGCGCTTCGCCCCTCTCGTCGCCACTCCCGTTCGCCGATGCGCAGCGACTCCACGCGCAATTCCCCCTTCGGCTCGAACAGCTCATCCGCGACCCGAATCTCACCCTCGACCTTAGAGATGCCCAGCATCGCATAGGCCGCCGACAGCATGCGGGCCGCCGAACCCGTGTACCAGGACCAGCCGCCGCGGCCGCCATGGCCATAACCTTCGTAGATGTCGGCAGGCTGCTGGATCGGGATAAGTCCATAGATCGCAATGGTCTCGGGATCAGTCTTCTTCAGCGGCGAGATCTTCTCGAATATCTCGAACGCGCGGGCCGTGAGCCGGGCCGCCGCGTCCGCGTCTCCCTTGGCGCGCGCCTCGCCGGCGACACGCAGGAAGCCGTCGACGATCCAGGACGCGCCGTGGCTGTATTGGCCGCCGTTCTCACGGACGCCGGGTGGGTAATCCGCGATGCGGCCGGGATAAGGCTGCGAATGTTCGAAGAACGGCTCTTCCAGCAGGAGCACGCGATTCGGCCGCTCGATGCCTTTGAGGCCGCCCACCAGCGCCGCGACCGCGCGCTCGAAATCGACGGCGCCGGAATGCGCGGCCCAGCCGGTCGTCATCGCATTGCGCCTGCCGACCACGCTGCCGTCGTCGGCGAAGTCCAGCGCGTAATGATCGCCTTGCCAGCCGACTTCGAGCGCCGCGCGCACCGCCTCGCGCGCCTCTTCGCAACGCTGTGCGAAGGCTTCGTCGCGCTTGGCGCGCGCGATCGGAATGAACCCGCTCAGGACGTCGAAAAAGAAGAAGCCCATCCAGACGCTGGTGCCGATGCCGTTGCTTCCCAATGCATCGATGCCGTCGTTCCAATCGCCGGCGCCGAGCAGCGGGAGGCCGTTCGCGCCCATATGCCGCAGGGTGTATTCGATGGCGCGCCGCGAATGTTCGTAGACGTCGCCGGTCTCCCGGGACGGTCTCGAAGCAACCACCAGAGTATCCTCGTGCTCGGGAACGTGCGGCGCCTCGAGATAGGGCACGACCACATCGAGCACGGTTCGATCGCCGGTCTGAGCGACATAGCGGGCGAGCACATACGGCAGCCAGAGGTGCGGGTCGCTCGCCTTGGTGCGCTGGCCGATGCCGGTGCCGCCGTTGGGCGCGCGATGCCACCATTTCAGCACGTCGCCCTCGAGAAACTGCTGGCCGGCGTGCAGCACGATCTGCGCGCGCGTCAGGCGCGGCTCGATCACGATCAGCGGCAGCACGTCCTGCAATTGGTCACGATAGCCGGTCGCGCCGCCGCGCTGGTTGGGGCCGACGCGCGCGAACAATCGTGAGGCGTAGAGTTGGTAGGGCAGCCAAGTGTTGACGAGCCTGTCGAAGTCGGGACGGTTGGTCCTCACTTCCACCACGCCCAGGCGCTTGCCCCAACTCGCGCGCGTCGCCGCGACTTGCGCCTCGGCCTCGACGACTTCGGCTCGAGCGGCCGCGGCGAGGGCGTCCTCACGTGTCGCCGCCTGACCGATGACGATCGCGATCTTCGCCTCGGCGCCCGGCGCGAGCGTGATTTCACCGGCGAAGGCGGCGACCCGGCGTCCGTCGTCGCTCTGCGCGCCGTCGCTCGTTCCGGTCTCGACGAAGACCGGCGTTGCGATGTTGCGGCCCGGCGTCCCGAAGAAGCGCTTGCGGATGGTTTCGGTCGCGGCCCCGCGCAGACTCGTCGCGACGAAGGCGGTTCCGCGTTGGAAGTCGTTGCGCGGATTCTCGAACAGCAGAACGCCGTCGGCCGTTTCCGACTCGAGATGGCCGACGCTCTGATTGGGGCTCTCTTCCAGAGCCATGTCGAAGAACGGCGCGACTCGCAACCGCAGCGCCTTCGCCCCGTTATGGGCGAGGGTCAAGAGACGTATGTCGCCGGGAAAATCGGGCGGCGAGAAGACCTCGTAAGTGGTCGTCAGAGCGCCCCGTCGCTTGGTGAAAGTCGCGACGCCCGGTTCATAAGCGACCTCGATCGACGCATCCGCGCGCTGGAACGGCGCGAAGCCCGGGGCGTCCGTCTCGCCGGTATCGAGATCCCTGATATAGACGACCTGCCCCGGCTGCTGCACGGTCGTGCTTTCGAAGCGAAACGGCGTAAGCCCGTTCTGGCGCGCATTGGCGAAGGCGGAATAGACCTCGCCGTCGTTGGAGACCATGACGCTGCCGCCGACTTCGTTGCCCATCACATGCGCCCAGGGGCGCGGCGTGCGATGCGTCAGATGCAAGGTCTTGCCGTCCGCCGAAAATCCGAAAGGCCAGCGCGAGTGGAGCGCAGGGGTCGGCTCGACCGCTCGGGTCTCATACAGCCAGTTCTGTAATTCGGGCTCGGGCAACGGCGGCAGCCCGAGGCGGCTCGAAACCAGATCCGCGGCCCACACCGCGTTGTCCGCGCGGCCCATGATGAATTCGATCTGAGCTTCGCCCCTTTCGGGCAGCGTGGCTTCGAGGCTGAAGCTCGCCGCCGGGTCGAAGGTCCACAGTTTTCCCTGGTCGTCGAGCTTCCGACAACGCATCGGCTCGCAGCCCGTCGGCGCGGAGAGCGAACCCTCGCCAATAAAACGCGTATGCGAGTCCTCGTAACCGACGAGTTCGACGCCCGCGACCGGCTTGACCGCGAAGAACGAGATTTCGCCGCGATCCGCGCGGGACGAGCGCAACAGCCGGTTGCGAGCGAGGATGGCGTTGAGGCCGCGCACGAAGATGGTCTCTACGTGCATGCCGGCGAAGTCGAGATCGCCGGAATAGGCGCCCGTATCGATGCCGGCAATTTCGCAAAAGCTGGTCAGGCGGAGCCGGCGCCGCTCGCCGGAGAGATCGGCCAGACGGATGCGCCAACTCAGGACGGCTCCTTCCGCGTCCGGCGCGACTTCCATCGTCGCGCGAACGCCGTTGAGGACGTTGGCTATCTCGACGCGGTGGAAGCCGGTCTCGGTGAAGGAATAATCGCCTGCGCGACGGGCCGGCTCATAGCCGATCGACCAGGGGGCTCCGCCGTCTTCGCTCAAATAGAAAAACGGGCCGCGCGGCTGCTGCGGATCGATCGGCCGGCGGATGAGATCGATCGGACTGCCGCCGCGTTCGTCGCCAAGCACCATCGCCGCGCCGCGCCCGTCGCGCCAGATTTCGACGCCGACGGCGCCGTTATTGAACGACAGCCGCTCCGGCTGCTCCATCAGCGCGACGGGCGCGCCCGCGAGCCAAGGAC
>JBAQGU010000656.1:0-5963 GCA_049287975.1 Roseiarcus sp. | reverse complement strand
ACCCGAAACCCCGGAACTCAATCCTTGCCTCGCTAAACCCACCAAAAGACTATATTCTGGCGATAGTACGCGTTGGGCTCGTTTGCCCACCAGCCGATTCACGTGCCAAACTCGACGGAGCGTGAACTCGGGTTTGCGGAAACGTTTGATCGCGATCACCGATAAGTGCATCCGAGATGTCCTGATGAAGCCCAGAGAAAGCAGCGATCCAAAACGACGAATTGCGCCAAGCGACCGGCTTGACGAGCCGGGGAGAGCAGAATTGGCAATGCGCCTAAGCTATATCGGAAGTGCGTTACATAAGACCAAGCCGGGCGATTATGGATTTCAGCCGCCTGTAAACCCACGTGCGACCAAGTCGACCTGCGATGGTGGGCGGACCGTGTTACGGGCAGAAGCGCAAGCTCTTTTTCGCCATGGTATTATGAAGGGAATGTTCAGCGACTTTTTGGACAATAGCCAACCAAAGTTCGTCTGGAGCGTTGACGAAATGGGCGAAGCATATGAGGCCAAGATTGATAGTGCCGGTTATCACGGATACCGATTGGAAGAATAGGATAATATGCGCTACGTTGTGTTGAGAGAATGGAAACGGCGTTGACAAGGGAACTGACAATCAATGCTGAATGGGAGCGGCTTGATGAGGGCTCTCCAGAAGAGCGTGCCTGTTTCGCTGCCGTCAATATACTGATAGGTAATATTTCCATGACTGAAGGCGTCGACGCTTTCGTCAAGCGAGTTCGCCCTGCTCCTTTGTTGTCGGCATATCATCTTGCAGAGTGGATCGCTTGGAACTGGTGGCGATTGCGCTGGGAGCCTCGTTCGAATTCGCCCGATTGGGCGTTTGCTCATCGGCTTCCGACCATCGGTAGCGGCTACATTTGGCCGAACATAACAATTTTCTCGGATGGTCAACGGACCGCACTAATATCAAGATCTACGTCCGAGCGCCCAGTTACGCCATTTCGTTACTTGAGTGATACAACCGCAATCGTCAGCTCAAGCAATTTCGAGGCGAAGATCGACAGATTTGTTGCTCAAACCTTGGGCCAATTGAACCTTGAAAAAATTAACGACACGAACCTTCATCGTATATGGCAGGAATTGAGCAATGAGCGGCGGGACAAGGCAACGGCCGAGTATCGGAAGTTTGAGGCACTCCTTGGAAGCGATCCCGACAAAGGAGACATGGGTTTTATTGAAGGGCTTGGCGCTGACGCGAAAGCTTTTGGTCAATCGGCGATGAACGAGATGGCAGCGGACCACGCCCAGGGTGGCCGATTTTTGACCGGTGATGACCTCGCGACACTTTCGACGCGGAGCGGATATGATGGTTCGCCGAACGATGTCGTGCGATTGAGCTCTCACTTGGCCACGCCATACGGTCAAATTTCAGCTTGGCGTCTGGGAGCTTCTGCGGCGCGAGCACTTCGGGAGCAAGAGCGGTTAGGGAACGGCATTCTCGAAAATGACCGACTCGCGGGACTTGTCGCAGTGGAAAAGCGAGCACTCGCTGAACGAAGCGTCGGGGCGAACATCTCGTTTGCCCTCGATAGCGGGCACAATACCCGTTTGGTTTTCCGATCGAAATGGCATTCTGGGCGTCGGTTCGAACTCGCAAGGCTTTTAGCCGACAGAATTGTCATGCCGCAATCGGGGCGACTGTTTCCTGCAACGCGATCCCATACTTATCGGCAGAAAATGCAGAGATCCTTTGCGGCTGAATTACTGAGCCCTTTTGAGGCAGTTGACGAGATGCTAGCAGGCGATTACTCCATAGAAAACCAGCAGGACGTTGCCGAGTACTACCAGGTATCGGAAATTGCAATCCGCACATTGCTCGTCAACCACAATCGGCTAGAGCGTGAGGAACTCGACTTGGATTTCGATGTCGTGGCAGCCTGAGCGGCGGCTAGGACGGTTTACGGGCGCTTATACGGTGGGTTCGGTGGGGCGCCACATGCATATCCAATCAGACTGTGTCGCCGTGTTGCGCCTCGATCGGAATTACGGGACGTGATACACAATCCCTTATCTGATTGGATGCTGCCGCGGGTAATCAAGGAAATTGTGGGATGTCTATGATGTCCCCGTAGCCCATTCGCCAATCCCTTCGTAAGTTACATTGCGGTCATGCCTTGCGATCATGCTTGCCGATCGTAGCTTTCGCTGCGATCGTGCGATCTGTGAACGGCAAGGAATTCATCCGGCGCGCCGCTAGGGGGGCGAAGGCTCACAGCGAGAAACTTGTCGTGAATCCCTCGCGCGGCAAAGGCGGCCACCAAATGGTTCGGATCGGCGAAAGATGAACGACGGCGGTTCAGACCGAAGAACTGAGGCCGCGCATTTTCCACGCGGTGCTGAGCAACTCGGCATCCCCACGGACGAGTTTTGAACATGCAAACCTGGGCCTTCCCAGCGGTCATCGAAAAGCTCGGGGACGATGATTTCTTGGGGACTTTTCCTGATGTGCCCGAGGCGAGGACCGGCGGCGCCTCGCTCGCGGAGGTTCGCGAAAACGCCGCCGACGCGCTGGAGGAGGCGATCCTGGCCTATCTTGCGTATGGACGGCCGATCCCCAACCCCCGCGAGCCTATCGGCCGGGAGGAAGCCATCATCCTCGACCCCGTGACCGCCGCCCGAGCCGCGCTCGCGACAGCGATGCGGACGTAAATTCCAACGTCGCGCTCGCGAAGACGCTGGGAAAAAGCGAGGGGGCCATTCGGCGTCTCACGGACGGGTCTAGCGCTACGCTAAACTCCCAAAATGAAAAGCACCCATGATGGGTCAAAACATTCGGGCGCGGGACGTGCAGGGTTCGCCACGAGCCCGGATCAGTGCGCGACCATGGCATGAGATCAAATCAAGCCGCGATGGGCAGGGCGCCCTCCGGCTCCAGCACCGAACCTTTGATGCCGCTGGCCTCTCGCACCGCCGTTTCGGCTGCGGGGCCGACCTCGAAGAAAACCGCATAGGCGAGGGAAGCGCCGACGCGCTTGGGCTCGCCGATGGGTTGCCCCGCGCAGCCTACTCGCGACAGATGGCGATGCAGCGTTGCATCATACACGGTGACAATATGGCTTAGCCCGATACGAGCGCCGATTTCGTTCATCCCGAGCCCGAGTTCCGCGATGGCTCGGCTGATCCGCTTTGGCCCGATCTGGATGTCGGCTGCGGGATCGATGGAGAAGCGGCTGGATTCCCAAATCAGCGGGCTTTCAATTCGTTTCCCCTCCGGCAATAATTGCGGAAACGTGTCGTTCAGCATGTTGAAGCCCGTGGTCGGGAGCAACCTGAGGCCACCCACGACTTGTCCGGCTTCGTTGACGCTGAGAAGATAGACGGGATCGAGAGCGTCGTATCCGTCGATCTCCCATGAATTTATGACCGCGACGTCCCAGCGAAACATTTCGAAGAAAACACGCTTGCGTATCTTATGAAACGTATCCAGTTCGCGTGCGAAATTGCGCCGATCGACGCCTCGAATCAAACGTATCATCCTCGAAACTCCCGTTTCACAAACGCTAGCCGATCCGGACTAGAAATACAACCCACGAGGGAAAAGAATGGTTGTAATGCAACTGTTAGTTGCAATGAGCCGTCGGCGACAGTCGGCGCGGCTGGTACGCAAATGCGATTTTCACGCTCGCTCGTTCGACGGCCCGAATTCGGTGTGCGGCTTGCGGCTTCGCGGCGCCGGGTCTGGACGGCGCCCGCGGATCGTCCGTGTAGCGTCGGCCCGAGTGCTGATCGGGAGGGTCGGGCGCCGGCATGTGTGCGTGCTCGAATTACGCCGGCGGAGGCCCGATGTTCGGACGCTCGCACCCGGAAACGCGTTCGCACACCGCTCACGCGCCGTCGACGCGCTCGATCCAGAGCGCGCGCGTCTCGGATTGCCGGAGCGCAGGTTGGAAGGCCGGATTTGAAATCGAGCTCATGGCGCCACGAGTGGCCTCCCGGCTAAGGGAGCCTGCTGCTAAATCAGAGTTTCCTGATCTTGGTCGTTCGACAACCAGCGGCAGGCTCTAAGACTGCGTTTTCATCATCGAGACTTCAAGCCCGCCTCTTCGTCCATTGAAACAAGCCGCGGCTTGGCGGGGAATTCGACGCCCTCATAAATCGCGGCCATCTCGAGCGTGACGCCGAGCTCGGGCATGGCGATCCGCGCATCCATGCCGCGGACCCTAGCCTCGGCCCATCCGCGCGCGGCGTCGCGACGCCACACGAAGGCGACCGGCTCGTTGGGCTCGACAAGCACGATAGTGACCAGGCTGTCGGTCTGCTTGTACTCCTCGAGCTTCCTGAAAGTATCGAAGTCGCGCGTGCTGGGTGACAGGACTTCGATGACCAGCTTGGGAAGAGCCGCCTTGGTTCCGTTCGGGTCGCGCGGGCCGCAATCGACTCCTACGTCCGGGCGGCGAATTTGTCCCGGACGGGTCTCCACACTTCCGTCGCCAGTGAAAGGGCGGCAGCCACTACCCCGGAGCTGGTCGCGCAGCTCGCCGAGCAGGTTCACGACAATGTCGTCGTGGACGTTCTTCGCTCCCGCCATCATCTCGAGCGGCTGGCCGTCCACGAGCTCATAGCGCTCCGCCTGGCCTTCTTGCCAGGCGAAAAATTCGTCGACTTTCATCCTCATGTGAGCCGGCTCGGCCATATTCCTATCGCTCGATTGTCGCCTTCCGTTCCGCCGGAGATCGTAATCCAGAAGCAGGCGGATGTCTTCTTTGGAATTCTGGGATGGCGGCCGTAATTAGGGTTGCTGCGTCTCATCCTTGTTTATTGGATTGCGAGGGGCAACCGACAGCCGGGGCGGGGCGGGGCGAAGGACGCGGTGCACGCGGCGGGTCATGGATTGACGCCGTCTGCCGCGAGAAACGCGCGCATGTGAAATTGCGTCTGCCGGGGCTTATGGGCGAAGGTCGGTCCCACCGGGCAAGCCCGCCGCGCGAGGCAGCCTCGCTCGAGACACTCGCGACCATCCGGACTGCGCACATGAGCGCGGCAACGCGCGACGTCATAGCCATCCGTGGTGAACGCGTTGACGGGACAGGCGCTCATGCACGGGCGCTCCGAGCAGGTCTCGCAAGGGCGCTCGCCGACTGGGGCGCTCGCGGGCGCCAGCTCCTCCGGCAGCGCCAAGGCGCCGCGGTAGCTGTGCCAGAGCCCGTATTCGCTGTGGATCAGCATCCCGAGCGGCGACGGCCACAGCGACTCGGCGCGCCTCGCCCAGGACGGAAACGGCCAATACGGCGGGCCGCCGAAAGGATACAGCACTTTGACGCCGAACAGGCTCGCGATGCCGTCGAGGCTGCGGCGGCTCCAGCGATCGAGCGGATCAGGCGCCCCGTCTCGAACTTCCGGGGATTGTTCGAAGGCGTCCCAGTTCCGCGCCCCGATCATGCCGACCAGCACGAGCGTCCGAAACGGAGCGAGCGCGCCGACGCGTTCGGCGTCGTTCAGCCGCAACGCCCCACGCGGAGCGAGCCCTGCCCGCTCGATTGCGCGTTCGATCGATGTGAGCTTCGAAATGGCCTCGCCGCGCGTCTCGTTCATCGGGGCGCCTTTCCTCGCGGCCGACAGCGCTCGGCTCACGACCGTGATGGTTCGCGAACGGCGATCCCTACGGCTCGCCGGCCTCCTTCTCGTACTTGGCGGCCCCAAGGTAAAGGGCGCGACAGGCGGACCGAGCCGGGCCATCGCGCTCGTTTGAAAGCACCCGACGCACCGGTGATCGGGAAATGCCCTGCCCCCTGCGCTGAAAATGGCCCAGCGCGCTTGGGGTCGATGCCCTCGACGCTTCGACATGATGAGCGAACCCTGGTTGGCAGCTTGGTGCTCGCTCGCTCGAGGGGCGGGATTTTTCTCTCCCCGGTCACGCTGGGGCCGGAGCAGACGCTGACGCTTGCCCAGAGGAAGCGGGTTCACTTCCTTCTCGTGAGCACGCGACGGCTATCTGACGT
>JBAQGU010000655.1:0-2898 GCA_049287975.1 Roseiarcus sp. | reverse complement strand
CTTCCAATTCGCACGCGACGCCATGAAACAACACACCAAGATGAGGGAGGGCCGCCGCCGGCGGACCTCCCTCACACTGTCAGTGATGCCAGAAGAGGGCAAGAAGAATAATGATCGGAAGCGGTATCCCGAGCAACCACAAAAGCGCGCCTCTGCCGAGTCCCATTTGAACCTCCTGCTTGTTGATGAACCACAACGCCGTCGTAGCGTAGCGGTTCCCAAAGGAGCCGTGGATTTGCGGCCTCCTCCGCGCCGACGCCGGGATACAGCGCGATGCGGCAATCGATGCGGCACCACGCGGGCGCCGACGAAGCCCAGTCGCCGCCCTCTATTCTGCCGATATTGAGGTTTATCGGATGCGGATCGTCCGCGAAATGCTCGCGTCCGATCTTGCGTTCGTTCCACGCCGCCTCGAGCTTTCGCAACACCCCGATCACGCGATGAGCCCCGTCGATCGCATTGGCGCCGGCGCCCATGACACTCACGTGAACGGGATGTCCGCGCACTTCGACCTGGAACCAGAGCACGCCGACATTGGCGCGCACGAGCTTCTCGTTCTCCGGCTCGGGAATCAGCGCGGCGTCGGCGCGATAACCGCGCAGATGCGTCATGAGCGCGCCGTTGCCCGTCGATTCCTCCTCGACCACGCTTTGCACGTAAACGGTGGCCGCGGGTTGTAGGCCGACGCGCCGCAGGGCGTCGAGCGCGAAGAGATTGGCGGCATGGCCTGCCTTCATGTCGGCGCCGCCGCGTCCGAACAACCAATCGCCTGAGATCACGGGATCGAAGGGCGGATGCGTCCAGAGATCCGCCGGGCCCGGAGGCACGACGTCGACATGCGCCTGGAGAATCAGTGAGCGTCCCCTTTCCTCGCGGGGACGATGGATGCCGACGACGATCGGCGCCGTCGAATGGACGTCGCTGAACTTCCCGCCGCCAGCGTGCCGCTCGAGCGCCTCACGCTCCATTGCGAACCGTTCCATCGCAAAGCCGCGCGAGCGGAAGGTGCGGAACACGAAGTCCTGGATCGCGTGCTCGGCTCCGCGAATCGAGCGGAAACACACCAATTCCTGGGTATAGGCGATCTGCTCGGCGAAGCCGGCCTCGACCGAAGCGACGATCGCATCGCGCGAATCGGCATCCCGTGGGGGCGGCATTTCAGCTCCGAACGTCCGAGAGAATCTCGCCTATTTCACCCTCACATAATTTCGCCAGTTGTGCGCTTCCTTGAAACCCAGCACCTCGCGCGCCTTCCTGTTGGACAGCGGCGCCTCGAACTCGCCCATCTCCCGCGTGACTTTCACGCCGGGGCAGGCCTGCGCGAGGAACTCCCGCGTCGGCGTATACAAAGTGATCGTGTCGTTGACCGCATTGAACACCTGGTAGCCCAGGCCGTCCTTTTGCAAGCAGAGATGCACGATCTCGCCCAGATCGCGCGCGTCGATATAGCTCCAGGCGTTGCGCTTGCGCGACATAGGGTCGGCGATGAAAGCGGGAAAACGATCGTATTCGTGCGGCTCGATCACGTTGCCGATGCGGAGCGCGTAGATGTCGGCGCGATAGCGCATCGCAAAGGCGCGCGCAGTCTTCTCGTTGCAGACCTTCGAAAGGCCGTAACTGTCCTGCGGATCGGAATCATAGTCCTCCTCGAGCGGGAAGCGGTGAAAGTCCTTGTCGCCCTCGGCGAAGCAGACGCCATAGGTGGTCTCGCTCGAGGCGATGACGACCTTGCGGACGCCCAATTTCATCGCCGCTTCGACCACGTTATAGGTGCTGATGACATTCGAGGCGAAGGTCACGTTGTCGGGCTCGATCATGACGCGCGGAATGGCCGCGAAATGCACGACGGCGTCGGGCGCGCTCGGCGGCTTGCCTCCGTTGTAGCCGTCGAAACCGAAATGCGTCGTCAGCGCGTTGAAGGCCTGGCCACTGTCGGTGAGATCGGCGATCAGCGTATTGACGCCCGGCAGGTCGAGCGGCTTCAGATCGACATTGAGGATTTTATATCCCTTGGCGAGCAGATGCGGCACGGCGTGTCGCCCTGCCTTGCCGGTTCCGCCGGTGAAGACGATGCGTTTGGCGCACATTGTGGAGGACCTTTACTTTGATGACGAGCGGTTTCCGTAGCGCCGCGCCGAACCCGACTATAGGCCGACGCACCCGATGCCGCCCCCAAAGCGCGTGCCCGTTTCGCGGTTCCGCTCGTCCGATGAAGGCGCCGAAAGTAGGCGGGCTATTCCCGGCGGTCAACAGTCGCGCCCGAACTGCTATCCCTTCGGCGATCGCGACGATCTCGCAAATGCGCTCCAGGCCTGCGCGTAGCCGTCGACCTCGTTTCGCGTCCGTCACGCCCTGGGATGCGCCGCGCGATAAGCCTCGATCAGCCTCACGCCGTCCACCGCAGTGTAAATCTGCGTCGTCGACAGCGAGGCGTGGCCGAGCAACTCCTGGATGGTTCGCAGATCGCCGCCGCGCGCGAGCAGGTGCGTGGCGAAGGAATGGCGCAGCGCGTGCGGGGTGGCGCTGTCGGGCAGGCCGAGCGCGCCGCGCAGCCGCTCCATCGTCAGTTGCACGATGCGCGGCGAGAGCGGTCCACCCTTGGCGCCCAGGAACAGAGGTCCGTCCGGTTTGAGTGCATAGGGGCATTGCGCGAGATAGGCCTCGATGGCGGCCCGTACTGGCGCAATGACCGGCGCGACGCGGATCTTGCCTCCCTTGCCGAGAATCGTGAGCTGGTCGACGTCGCCGATCGGCGCGTCCCGTCGGCGGATCGAAAGCGCCTCGCCGATGCGCAGCCCGGCGCCGTAGCAAAGCGCCAAAACGGCGGCATCGCGTGCGAGGATCCAGGGATCCCGCGGCTCGCCGTCGCGGATGTCCGTCGCCGAAACGGCCTTGGCG
>JBAQGU010000654.1:0-2727 GCA_049287975.1 Roseiarcus sp. | reverse complement strand
GTCGAGGCGAGCGGCCGACAGATGGGCGGCGAACACGCTGGCGGCGATCAGCATCGCCGTCATCTCCTCGAGGCCGCGACGCGCATTCTGCGGCTCGCCACCCATGCGGGCCGCGGAGTCCGAGAGCGCGGCGACCGCCTCGATCAGGTCCTTGCGCCCCATGCGGTAGTCCTGCGCGGGCGCGTCGATGCGCAGCGCGACCGAAGCGAAATCGGACGCGCGCGCAAGCAGGCGCCGGGCGAGGCGCGGCGCCTCCACGAACTCCCAGGTCGGCCAGAAGAAGCTGAAGAGATGGGCGATCGCGGCGCCGATCAGCGTGTCGGCGAGGCGTACCAGGATCGGCGCGTGGAAGCCCGGCTCGATCAGGTGCAGCGAGATCAGCGCCGTCATCGAGGCGCCAACCGAGGCGACCCGGTAATTCTGCCGGGCGAAGCTGTGCGTCAAGGCGAGCGAGAAGGCTTGAAAACCAACTTGCACGCCGACGGGCGTCCAGGCGACGACGCCCGAGGCGATGACGCAACCGATCAGCGTGCCGATCAGGCGATCGTCGCGCCGCTGTCGCGTCAGGCCGTAGCTCGCGCGCATGACGACGGCGATGGTCAAGAGAACCCAGTTGCCATGCCGCTCGCCGCCGAGGGAGGTCGCGACCACCCCCCCCGCCATCATCGCCAGCGAGAGCCGCGTCGCGTAGCGAAACACCGGCGACTCCGGGCCCAGATGCGCCTTCAAAAGGCGCGGATGGTACATCCGAGGGGTCTGGAACGCGGCCATATCCACCGAGCCGATCGCCGCTTCCGCCGCCGCGTCGTCGCGCAGGGTCTTTTCCAGCCGGAGAATCCGGCTGCGCGCAAAGGCGAGACGGCGCGCCGTCGCGACGACGGCCGCGCGGGTCTGAGCGTCGATCTCTTCGAGCGCCGCCACGCGCGCGGCTTCGCGCTGCAGCGCATCGTGGGCGAGCGTGTGATCGGCGGCCATGCGGGGCCTTTTGTGGGCGAGCAGGTCCAGGCTCAGATGTTGGATATCGAGCGCGCCCGCACGGTAGAGACCGCCCATATGCATCAGCATCTCTTGCGCGATCGGCGCCGCACGCAGCCGCGGCATGTCGGACGAAACCGCGACGAGCGCGTCGAAAACGTCGAGCAGGACGCCGATCATCGCGGCCAGACGCATACGCTCGGGGCTCGCGAGCGGGTCTGTCAGCAGCAGCCCGCGCGCCGCCTGCAACTGTTCCGACAGCGCCGCTTGCTGCCGGATTCCCGCGCCGTAGATTTCAGCGATGTCGGTTTCGGGATCGCCGAACCGCGCTATGGCCCAGAGATAGGCCGCCAGTTCGCGAAAGCACTCGCTCGCCATCAAACGGCGGTCGCTGACGGCGACGAGGCCCGTCAGCGCGAGCGCGATACCGATGTAGCCGAAGCCTCCCAAAGCGAACACCGCTTCGACCCGCATGGCGTCCGCAAGGTCCATCGGCGGCAACCCCAGCATGAACACCATCGGCACGAGCATCTGCATGCTGAGCGAAAGCGCCCAGCGACCGAAACCCGTCACGAGTCCGGCGGCGAACGAGATCACGCCGATCGCGACGATCTCGCCGGCGATCGACCAGTCGAGGAGTTGGATGCCCGTCGTCGCGACCAGCGCCAGGATGAAGCCGGTGAGCATCGTGCGCGCCTTGACGCGCCAGGGGGCTGGAAAATCCGCGATGCTCGCCCCGATGGCGCCGAGCGTCGCGAGTTGCCCGCCCGCGAAGCCCAGAATGGCGATGGCGACGGCCGACACCGCCGCCACGCTGGCGGCGACGCTCACGCCATTGACGATGTGCTGCCCAACGAACAACTTGAGCAGCTGGGGGGACCGCAGCCATTGGCGCATGACGCGGTCTACCGCCCCGCCCCGCCCCGTCAAGAGCTACACCCTCGCGTCCCCCCCCCCTTTCTTTCCCGACGATGTCGGTACGCGGACCGTCGCAGGGGCCGGCGCGGTTCTTGGCGTCGGGTCGCTTTGCGCTTGGCGTCAAATGGCGCTAAATTCGTGCCTACCCGCTATCGGAGTAAACCATGCGGACGACCGTAGCTCTCGACGACGACCTTGTGGCGCAGGCTCAGCAGCTTACCGGCATCAAAGAGAAGTCGCGCCTGATTTTAGAAGCGCTCAACGCTCTGATCGCCAGGGAGAGCGCCCGTCGTCTGGCCCAATTGGGGGGAAGTGCGCCAGAAATTAGAGCGCCTCCGCGCCGCCGGCGCTAGTACGCGCATGATCCTCGTCGACACGTCGACATGGGTGGACTACTTGCGCGCCGGCGATGCGAAACTCGGCCGTCTGCTTCGCGAGGGACGCGTTCTCACCCATCCGTTCGTCATCGGGAAATCGCGCTCGGCGTCTTCCACCAAAAGCCAACGGTCCTTACGAACTTGCAGAGATTGCCGGCGACATCGATCGTGGGGGATGTGGAAATCCTCCATTTTATCGCTGCCCAGTCGCTTTCCGGCGTCGGAATCGGGTTGGTCGATGCGCACCTCTTGGCCGCCGTCTTTCTGACGCCCGGATCGAGTCTCTGGACGCGGGACAACAAGTTGTTTGCGGCAGCCCGCCGAACAGGCGTCGCCGCCAACATCTAGGCCTCAACCCCCGCCGCCCCCGCCACTCCCGCACTTGACTCCCCCTGCCCGCCCCCCACATTCCTCGCACCCGTTCGGCCGAGGAGCTCCGTGATGACGAATACAATGG
>JBAQGU010000653.1:0-4208 GCA_049287975.1 Roseiarcus sp. | reverse complement strand
GCGAAGGACTACGATGGGGCCGCGTTCTGGGCGATCCTGGACGAGAGTCGCATGTTCTGCCTCGAGGCGGTCGCAGCCAATTCTCTCGCCGATCCCAATTTCACGGCGGGGGCGACGTTGCGTTTCGAGGAGACGCGCATCGGCGCGGCGCTGAGCTCTCGATCCCGAGAATTCATCGTCGACCCTACGAGCGGATTGCAGAGCCTGGTGGTAGACGTGAAGAGCCATCGCGGTCATGAGCTGGGAACGGTCGGGCTCGTGCTCGATCCTTCCAGCCATCCGCCGGAGGCCATGGCCGTTCGGGACGCCATCGTCGAGCAGTTCCGCGCCATGGTCTAATCGGGGGACACAGGGGCATGACGCTTTTCGCGCGATCTGGTTCCGCCTCCGAGACGAGGGGCGCTGCCTCGAGGTTCAAACACGTCTTCGCGCACCTCGAAGTGCGGATGTTGGGTCTTGCGCTCGTATTGGCGATCGTTCTTTCGCTGCTGTCGCCGTACTTCCTCAAAACCGCCAATCTGCTCAACCTTCTCGATCAGTCGGTGGTCGTCGGCATTGTCGCCATCGGCATGACATTCGTCATTTTGACAGGAGGCATCGATCTTTCCGTCGGATCGGTCGCCGGCCTCACGGGCGTCATTCTCGGCCTGGCTCTGCAACATTTCAACATCCCGATCTCGGTGGCGCTCGCCATCGCGTCCGGCGCCGCGATCGGCCTGTTTTCCGGCGCCCTGATCGCCTATTTCAACCTCGCCGCCTTTGTGATCACGCTCGGCGTGATGGCGATCGGCCGCAGCCTCGCCTACATATTTTCGGGTCAGACTTCGATCACGAATATTCCTCCGGAGCTCAACAACCTCGTCTACACGACGGTGTTCGGCATCCAGTCGAACGTGTTGACGTTGCTGGTTCTTTACGCGCTGGCGTGGGCCTATCTCGGTTACACGAAGGGCGGTCGCACCATCTACGCCGTCGGCTCCAACAAGGAGGCGGCGAGGACGGCCGGCCTCAACGTGCTGTTCTACAGCATATTGCCCTATGTGATCTCCGGGGGGCTGTCGGCCGTCGCTGCGACGCTGATGTCGGCGCAGATTTTATCGATCGACCCGCTCGCGGGCAGCCTGCTCGAGCTGGACGCCATCGCGGCCGTCGTGATTGGCGGGGCCAGTCTCTATGGGGGTCGCGGCACGATCATCGGCACGCTGATCGGCGTCTTCATCATGGTGATGATCCGCAACGGACTCAACCTGTTGGGGGTCTCCCCGTTCTGGCAGGGTTCGGCGATCGGCGGCATCATCATCGCCGCCGTGCTGGCCGAACGGCTGCTCAGTCCAAAATCACGCCAATGAACCCCGCACATATCAGGAGACTGTCGTCATGAACGAGGCCCCTTCTCGCTCAGTCCGCTTGTTCGGCACGGAAGAGACCGTCGAGCCGCCGCGACTTCTCGCGGCGGGGCCGCTCACGGCCGAGTTCGAAGGCGGCAACCTGCGATATATCCGCTTCGACGGCGTCGAGATGCTGCGAGCCGTTTCCTTCATCGTCCGCGACAAGAATTGGGGCACCTACAATCCGACGATCACGGGGCTGAAAATCCTCGAGAACGCCGCCGGCTTTCGCGTTTCCTACGACGCCGTGGCGCGCGACAGCTCGCACGAATTCAGGTATTCCGCTGAGATCGCCGGGCAGCCGGACGGGACGTTGCGGTTCGCGGCCAAGGGCGTCGCAGCGACCGATTTTCTCACCAATCGCACCGGTTTCGTCGTCTTGCATCCGATCACGGGCGTCGCCGGGCAGCCCGCGCGCATCGAGACGGTCGAGGGCCGAATCGTCGAGACCCGCTTTCCCGAAATGATCGATCCGGTCCAGCCGATGATGGATTTGCGATCGATTACGCACAGCTTCGCGCCCGGCGCTTCGGTGAAGTGTCGCATGGAGGGCGATACGTACGAGATGGAGGACCAGCGCAACTGGACCGACGCCTCCTACAAGACCTACGTGCGCCCGCTCGCATTACCGTGGCCTTACGCCCTCCCGGCCGGCGCGAAGTTGGAACAAGCGATTACGCTGACTGTGATCGGACGTTCGCAGAACGCCCGGCAGGGTCGAGCACCGATCACCGTCCGGCTCGGAAAGCCCGCGGGGAGAGCTCCCCGGCTAGGATTGGGCCTCGATCTGGACGATGCGAACGACGCCATCGCGAACGCCCAGATGTTGCGCGCGATCGGCGCCGCCCACCTCGTCTGCCACTATGATCCTCGTCGCGGTCACGGGCGGCAGGCCTTGTCGCAGGCGGTCGAAGTCGCCGCCGCGCTGGGCGCGACGCCCTGGCTCGAGGCGATCGTGTCCGAGGTCGACGAGTTCGAGCGAGAAATGGAGTCGCTCGGCCAGATCGTTCGCGAGCTCGGCATTTCCTTTCCGGTCGTCATGGCCTCGCCCGCCTCGGACTTGAAATGCACGCTTCCGGGCAGTCCCTGGCCGCCTTGTCCGCCGGCCGTCGAGCTCTATTCTGCGGTTCGGCGCGCGTTTCCCGACGCGCGCGTGGGCGGCGGCATGTTCAGCTACTTCACGGAACTCAATCGCAAACGGCCGCCACTCGAATCTTTGGACTTCGTGAGCTTCACGACTTCGGCGCTGGTGCACGCCGGCGACGATCGCTCCGTCACGGAGAGCCTCGAGAGTCTGCCGCATATCGCCAGGAGCGTTCGCAACATCGTCGGCGAGCGCCCCTATGCGGTCGGGCCGAGCGCGATCGGCATGCGCGACAATCCTTACGGCCAGGCGCCGATGCCCAATCCCGGCAATATCAGGCAGGCGATGAACCGCAACGATCCGCGACAGCGCGGCCTGTTGGGCGCCGCATGGGATCTCGGCTATTACGCGCACTTCGCCTATGGCGGGGCCGAGGCGATCGCGCTCGGCGGCGCTGTCGGGCCGTTCGGCGTGCTTCACGCCGCGAGGCCGTTCCCGCAGCCGTGGTTCGACCAGCACGGCGGATTGTATCCCGCCTTCCACGTCGTTAGAGGCCTCGCTTCGCTGGCCGGAGCCTCGCTGATCGAGGTTGCGATTTCAGAGCCGCGCAATTTGCAAGCGCTCGCGGTTCGCGGCGAAGGCGGAGCGGTCGAACTCTGGCTCGCGGACCTCACCGGCGACACGCAACTCGTCTCGCTGGATCCGTCGATGGCGTCTGCTCGAGTGGCCGTTCTCGACGAGGAAGGATTCGTCGCCTCGACCCGATCGCCCGACGCGATGGATAGCTTAGAAAAGCCGTTGGGCGCGACGGACATTTCTCTCGACGCCTACGCGGTCGCTCGCATCCGATTCAGTTGAGCTTCGGCGCGGGAGAAATCACGACGAGGAATACTCTACGACGGCCGCGCTCAGCGAGCGCGGCTACTTCTGGTGCGCGCCCCGTCGACCCGATGCGTCCGCGCCTCAAGCGATCGTTGGCAGCAGCAACTCGATCTCGTCCTTGAAGGCCTGGATTGCCGATCGGTCTCCGGACAGATGCATCAGCAGGGTCTTCTGGAACAGCCCGTCGAACAGCGCGTAGAGACTGGCCGACGAGAGGGCCGGGCTTCGGCCGCCGAGCTCGGCGAAGCGCAGCGCGATCCGCCAGATCATGTTCTCGAGGCTCTTGTCGATCTGTGCGACATCCTCGCGAAACGCCTGCTCGAACATCGCCTGGGCGCGAAGATCGTACCAGAGACGGTGCATCGGCGCTTCGTCGCGTAGGGTTTCGCTGAGTTTTTCCAGGAACCCCGCCATCAGCGCCTCCCGCGACTGCGCGGTCGCGACCACCTGATCGTAGCGTTTGACACATTTGGCCTTGTAGTGCCGTACGCAGAAGCAGATCAGGTCGTTCTTGTCGGCGAAATAATAGTGGAACACGCCATGCGTAAACGCGGAATTCTGCGCGATTTCACGCAGGCTGGTGCGGGCGTAGCCGAGTTCGCCGAGCGTCTCGAGAGCCGCCTCGGCCAGTTCGACGCGGCGAGCCGTGAGTTTGTCTACGGGAACGCGCGGCGCCTTCTGCCGGGACGCCGCCGCACGTCGCACCTCGATAGCCTCCAAACCCATCGCTGACCTCGAAACCTCGACAGGGACACCTGCCCCTGCATACACATTATCGGCCCCGTTCTCAATCTTGGCCGGTCGTCCAAAAAAATCTTGACACTTGTCATGATTTCGTCGGACACTCCTTTTGC
>JBAQGU010000652.1:0-4244 GCA_049287975.1 Roseiarcus sp. | reverse complement strand
CGATTCCACCCGGCAAGCTGACCGAGACTTTCGACATGCCGTCCCAATAGCGAACGAATTTTTCGATCGGCTTGGAGGGGTTGAAGCGCGCCAATCGATCGGCTTTCTCGGTCGCATAAAGGCCGCGTAGCCCGATCATGTCCTCGAGCTTCTCGACCGCAGCACGGCTGTGAATATAGTTCATGACGATTTGCGTGCCCTGAATGATCGCGATCGCCGGAATGCCGGTAAATGCCCCAAAACTGTCGGCCGTAGGCGGCTCACCGCCGGAAACTGTGAACTTCGCTTCGGCCACGTATTGGTCGGACGCGATGAATGCGTAATATATGGCCGCGCTCGCGCTCGGGATCGCCACCATCAAGACGAAACTGACGAAGAAGGCCAAGCGAAGCGATCTGGCGCCCCGGCGCGCCTGAAAACCACCGGCCGCCAAGGCGCGGCGGCTGCGCTTCGAATTGCGGGCAAGGCGCGCTGCATCCGCCAGCGCCTGCGACAGAACACGAGCTCGATCGAGGGCCGACAAGGGTGGCTGGTCGATATGGGGCTCGTTGTCGATGTCCATCGATGGCTCCTCGCATGCCGGATCAAAATCCGGCAATCGGCGTCGTATCGGTTCGTCCAACGATCACCGGTTCAGACGGTTGTAGGCCTCGATCGCCCCTTCGACAGCTGCGAACATGATCAATTGTCCGTCGACGAGAACGGCGCCGTGGTCGCAATATTCCTTGATCGTTTCCATCGAGTGCGAAACGACTATCAAATCGGCGTTGGCGCGCCGCCGATCGAAGATTCGTTTGCATTTCGCCTGGAAACGCGCATCGCCAACTGACAAGGTCTCGTCGATCAGGTAGCACTCGAATTCGATGGCCATCGAAAGACCAAACGAGAGCCGCGCCCCCATGCCGGAAGAGTATGTCTTTACCGGTACATCGATATAATCGCCCAATTCCGCGAAGTCCTCAACGAAATCGATAACCCGGCGCACATCCTCGCCATAGACGCGAGCCGCGAATTTCACGTTCTCGCGACCGGTCATCAGGGGGTGGAAACCGCTGGCAAGTCCGAGCGGCCAGGACACGCGAACCGATCGCCTGACGCGGCCTGCATTGGGCAATTCGGTTCCGGCTATCAACCGTATCGTGGTCGATTTGCCGGCTCCATTGACTCCCAGCAGACCATAGGAACGCCCGCTCTGAAAGACCGTCGAGATGTGATCGAGCACAATCTTGACATGCTTTCCGGTCCTGTAAAACTTGAACACGCGGTCGAGTTGAATCATGCGGCGGAAAGTCCCGTAAACCCAATAGCTCCCGAGGCAAACTCTTCCTCTTCAGCGGCCGTGAGCGAAAGACCGATTTGGTCGCCTGCAATATAGCCTAATTCATGATTGTATAATACCAAATTGTACCAAATCGTATTTGTCGCTCCGCCCTACGCGAATCCAGCGCCAGCGCAATGTGGAAATAGGCGTCGGCGCGCTGGGTGTGGCGGGCATCTTAAAGGGGTTGCGAGGCGTACCCACCGAGCGCGCGCTCCACGCTGAGGCTCGAGCGGCCCAAATGTTTAGCGGCCAGCAGTATGGGAGCCTGCGGTGCGGTTGGACGACGTGGATGCCGAAACAGCCTGGACAAACAAGGCCTTGACGGTGGGACTGACGTCACGTCGCTCGTTTCATCCGTCAGGGGTCGGCCGAGGGCCGATGCGGTGCTCGCATCCCCTGGCGGCCACCATGGCTTTCATCGTGCCGATCAAATGCCCGCAATTGACGCGTCGAGCGGCTTCGGCCGATCGACGACGGTCTCGCTGTTCTTCTTCAGCGCGACGAAAGATAGTCGATCCGCCAATTGCTCGCGGCGGGTTTCCTCTCGGCCGAGATAGATCAGCGGCATCGCCCGACGCATCGCAACGCCGGAGCGACTTCGTTACTCACGCGCGCGCCCCACCCCTCCGCAGCTTCTGATGCAGTCTCAGTCTCCGGAACGAGATCAGCTGTTGCGATTCCTCGTCCCAAAGCGTGTAGTTCACGCAGCGCAGGCTTTGCCACAGCGTCAGCCGGCCGACGCTCCGGAGTTCGGGATAGTCGCGCAGCACTTCGCGCAGGCGGTAGAAGGGAACCCGGCTGGCGAGGTGATGGACGTGATGTACGCCGATGTTGGCGCTGAACCAGCGCAAGACGACGGGCAGGTCGTAGTGCGAGGACCCGTGCAGCGCAGCGTCCGGCAACGTCCAATTTCCCTCGCGCGCCCAGCGCGTGTCTTCGAACTGGTGCTGAACGTAGAACAGCCACACTCCCATCGATGCGGCGAGGAGGAAGATGGGTCCGTGAATCATCAGAAAATGCAGCGGGCCGATCAGCCACATCAGCACGCCGGCAATGGCGGCGACGCCCGCGTTGGTGGACATGGTCGAGGCCCATGGCGTCCATCCGGCGCCGCGCATCAGGCCGATCGGAGCGCGGTGCTGTAACAGGAACAGATAGGTGGGGCCCAGTCCGAACATGACGATCGGATGCCGATACAGCCGGTAGCGGAGCCGACTTCGCCATCCGAGAGCCAGGTATTCGCGCACTGTCAAGGTGTCGATGTCGCCGATGCCGCGATGGTCGAGATTGCCCGAGGAGGCATGATGGCCGGAGTGCATCCGCTTCCAGTAATCGTAGGGCGTCATCGTCAGCACGCCGAACGCGCGGCCGACCCAGTCGTTGATAGCGCGGGTGCGGAAGAAGGCGCCGTGGCCGCAATCGTGCTGGATCATGAAGACCCGCACCAGAAATCCGGCGGCCGGCAGGGCGAGGGCGAGACACAACCAATAAGAAACGTGGAGAAGCCCCCACATCGCCGCCCAGAGGCCGACGAGGGGCGCCACCGTCATGGCGATTTCCGCCAGGCTCCAGGCAGGATTCGGATCGCGATACCTCGCCAGGATGCCGGGAAGGCGCTGGACGTCCGGGAGGCCGCTCGGCGCAGGCGAGGAAAGGGAGCTTTGGGTCATCGGGGCTCATTGTTGCATCGAGATCGGCCGCATCCATCAGGCGACTCACGCGATTTTGCAAATCTAGATTGATGCGCGCGCCACCCAAGAGCAGCGAAATTTCCGGCGCCGGGCTCGAAGAGGTACTTATCGCGGCGCATCGCGGCAATTTGGAGACAGAACGTACGTAAACGTACGGAAGCCTCGATCTGTCCCGCCGCGCCCGCTGTGGCCGCCGCGCCACGCGCGCGCGCTTTCGCACGCCTGCCGCATCATTTCGTTAACCTCGGCCCTGCTAGGTGCTAGGTAAGCGGCATCGGGAGCCGAAATGAAGGGCATCAATATTCGGGGCGCCGCGCGTTGGGCGGGGCAAAAAGTGCGTTCTGTCGCTTGGGCGGCGGTTTTCCTCGCGAGCATGAACGCGCGCGCGGAGCAAGCGCAACCCCCGGTCGCGGTCGCGGCGCATCTCTTTGACGAGGGTGACAGCGCGCGGCTGACCTTCGACCTCTCCGGTCCCGTCGAGGCGCTGGCGCGGCCGATTACCGATCCCGACCGAATCATCGTCGATTTTCCCGAAGTAAATTTTCAGATCGACCCGTCGGTCGGCCGCATCGCGGCGCCGCGCACCGGCGCCCTGGTGAAGGCGTTTCGCTTCGGGCTGTTCGGTCCGGGCAAGTCGCGGGTGGTGATCGAACTGGGGCGTCCGGCCTGTCCCATCAAGGTCACGACCAAGCCGATCGCGAAAGGGTCCGCGCCATCGCGCCTGACCGTCGAGCTCAAGCGTTGCGATGCCGAAGTTTTCGTCGCTTCCGCCCGGGCGGCAAATCCGCCGCCCTCGCCCCCGCCTCCCGAGGCCGCAACGAGTTCGACCGCGATCGGGCCGCCGGTGATCGTGATCGATCCCGGCCATGGCGGCGTCGACGGCGGCGCTCTGGGTGGGCGCGGCATCGTCGAAAAGGCGATCGTCTACGATTACGCGCTCGAGCTCAAGAGCAGGCTCGAGGCGAGCAAGAAATTCAAGGTCGTCATGACGCGCATTGGCGACGAGTTCGTCTCGCTCGGCGACCGCGTCCGAATCGCCCGGCGAGCCAACGCGGCGTTGTTTATTTCCATCCATGCCGACGCGGTCAGCGAAGCCGACGTAGCCGGCACGACCGTATATACCTGCTCGGATCGGGCTTCGGATGCCGAGGCCGCGCGGATCGCAGAGCGCGAGAACGCGGCCGACAAGGCGGGCGGCGCGGATACGAGGAAGGAAGACGCCGGCGTGGCCG
>JBAQGU010000651.1:0-1746 GCA_049287975.1 Roseiarcus sp. | reverse complement strand
GATCGACGCCATATTCGGCGCGGCCGAGTGTGAAAACGCGGAGGATCCCAGTGGCCCGCGCCGCCAGCTCGCCGCCGCGTTGCAGAAACGCATCGGGGTCGACGACGAGGATCTCGGCTTCGCAATCCTCGATCTGATGCAACTGGTCCTCCAGCGAAGCGAGCGGATGCAGCCAAGTGGTCGCCATTCGAGAAATCTGGGCTGCGACGCCGAGGCACCAGGCATCCGCTCGATTTGCGCTCAGCAGCGCCACGCGCGCGGCCGGACGCCCGCCAGCGTTCATCAGGACCCCCTGCATGCGACCGATCCATTCGATCGCGCCACGATAGGAGATCGATCCTCCCAACCAACTGAACGCAGTTCTAGAAGGGTGGCGCCGTAGCGCGCGAAGCGCCTGCGCGCCGACGGTCGGGGGGGAATGGACCGGGTCGCTCACGCTTCCTCCCATTGATTTTGTCATTGGCCTGCATTGGCGCCAATGATGCCGCACGACGGTATCACAACCAGCGCAATCTGCGAAGTCGCGGCCGCGCGAAAGCCAGGAGGCCTCATGTCGGAGCCGATGGATCCCCTCGCGCGCTTCAAGGATCGCTTGAGCCTGCCGCTGATCGCGGCGCCTATGTTTCTGGTTTCGGGCGTCCGCCTCGTGGTCGCTGCCTGCAGTCACGGCGTGATCGGTTCGTTTCCCACAGCCAACTGCCGTAACGTCGAACAACTCGACGCGTGGTGCTTCGAGATGGCTGCGCGATTGCGCCGCCGCGCCGACGAAACGGGCGAGGCTTGCGCGCCGATCTGTCCGAACCTGATCGTGCACCGTTCGAACGCCCGGCTCGCCGACGATCTCCGGATCGTGCTGAAGCACGAGCCGGAACTCGTCATCACGAGCGTGGGATCGCCGGGTCCCGTCCTCGCCCCGCTCCATGATGCGGGGGCGACGGTATTCGCCGACGTCGCGAGCCTCCGCCACGCGGAGCGCGCTGTCGAAGCCGGAGCGGACGGCCTGGTGCTGCTGACCGCCGGCGCCGGAGGCCAGACGGGCTGGCTGAATCCGTTCGCATTTACGCGCGCGGTTAGACGCTTTTTCTCGGGCCCGATCGTTCTGGCGGGCGGCGTCAGCGACGGCCACGCTTTGAGGGCCGCGCAAACGCTGGGTTGCGACCTCGCTTACATGGGCACCCGATTCATCGCGACGCACGAGAGCATGGCCGACCAGCGCTACAAAGAGATGCTCGTGGCGAGCAGCGCCGACGACATCCTGCTCACGCGCGCCTTCACCGGCTTGCAAACCAACATGTTGAGGCCGTCGATCGTCGCCGCCGGGCTCGATCCCGAGTCGCTGCCCGAACGCGGCGGCATCG
The DNA here is from genome assembly GCA_049287975.1 of Roseiarcus sp. Lineage (GTDB taxonomy): Bacteria > Pseudomonadota > Alphaproteobacteria > Rhizobiales > Beijerinckiaceae > Roseiarcus. Next base: position 388 of record JBAQGU010000651.1, on the reverse strand, counting down.
AAATCAGCAAGGACGTCGACGTCGAGGCCCGCGAAAGTCGGCCTTCGCGCTGGCGCGACATTTGGAGCGCCGGCCATTCGACGTCTGGCGTGCTGGCGGTGACTTCGGCGGCCGATCTGATCCGCCAAACGTTGGCGGAGTACCGGGCGGCCTGATACGGCGCCCGAGCGCCGCATAGGTCACGCCGCGGCGAGGCCCGGCTCGTTGCGGCGGATCGCGGCCATGACCCGAGCGGTAGCGGCGAACATCGGGTCGAGATTCGCGCCTGCGCCCGCAGTATCCTCGCCCACCGCCTCGAGAACCGACAGCGCCTCGGGCGGCAGCGCGCCGCTTTCGATCAGTCCGCGGATTTCGGCGTCGGAGCCGACGTCGGACGCCGCGCCTCGAG
>JBAQGU010000650.1:0-3869 GCA_049287975.1 Roseiarcus sp. | reverse complement strand
CATCATGCGCGCTGACGCCTGGGGCAGGCCGGACATATCAGGCGGCGGCGGAGGCGGCGGGCCGAGCAGGGGCGGCGCGTCCTTGGCGCGATGCGTGGCGCGATAGTCGGCGCGCGCTGCCAGCTCGTCCGCCGAGGGCGCGTTGGCGCCGCGCAGCAGCGCCGACATTTCCTCGAAACTGGCGTCGACGAAATGCCTGGCGTCGTGGAGCCGCCCCTTCGCGTGCAGACGGCCTCCGCCCGCGAGCGCGGCGCGGCGCATCAGGCCGGAGGCCCAGATGTCGCTGAAGACGCCGCGCTCGTCGCGCAGGCGATAGAGGAGCCGCGCCTCGGCGAGTAACTCGTCGAACTCCGCCCGATGCGACTCGGGAACCTTGGCTCGAACGTCGGCGATGCGTTGGCCGAGGTCCTTGTCCTCGTGGACCTTCGCCTCGACGGCGATGCGGATCGCGCGCAGCAGCACGTCCGGCAATTCGAGCGCGTAGGGCTCGGAAATGTCGAAGCCGTCGAGAAGGCGGTAACCGACGAGGTCGAGATACCCCGCCATCGCCGCGCCCGCCCCGCTGTCGAGCGAGCGCAGGGCTTGAAGCACACGGCCGGGGTCGTCCTTCGAAGCGAGAAGCTCGCGAGCGCGCGCGTCTTTCGCCATCGCCGCGATCAGCCGTTCGAGCTCGGCGGACGCGCCCGCGGAGACCGGCGCCGCGCCACGCATCAGGCCGAGCAATTGGGCGGGCGGGAGGCCGGTCCAGTCGCCCACATGGGCGAGAAAGTCGCCTGTCGGAACGACCGCGCCGGCGGTGTAGCGCATATGCTGCGAGATCATCTGCGAATGATGATTGCGGCAGCGTTCGAGATAGGCGATCAGGTCCTCGTCGGAGAGCTTGTCCGGATCGACCGCCTGCAATTCGCGGTGCGCCTTGATTGAAGCGGGCTTGGCCTTCTGATCCCACTCGTGGAGTTGCTCGCGCCAGAGCTTCTTCTCGAAGACTTCTTCTGCGCGCTGAAAGCGCTGCGGTATCTGATCCGGCGCGACCGGGCGCACGGTCTTGTAAGCGAAGCCGTTGACGAATCTGTACTCGAGGCCGTCGATCAGCATCCCGTAGAAGCTGGTGAAGTCCTGCACACCGCATCGGAACGCTTCCGGATGCGTCTCGGTGAGATAGCGCGTCACCGGCCGCGGAAAATGGACGGGGTCCAGCTCCCAGGAACCCGGGCCAGGGGGCTCGAAATGCAATGGGTTCGCGTTCCCTGTTGCGCTCATGTATATTTTTCCCCTGTGATGTAGTATTTTTCGGGTTGCCGAATCTTCCTTCGGCTTGATTTTACATTCCGTTGGGTCAGTAATCTGCGCCACGCCGGCAGTTCTGACGAGTCGCGACCGCTGTCTCTTGCCGGAAATAATCATGCCCGGCCAGTCGAACCAGTTCATGGCGCATGTCGATCATGTTGTCGAGCCGGTTTAATTACCGGGTCGCTCGACACGACGGGCCTCCGCCAAAGCGGTCTTCTCGAGTTGCCTCGGGCCGAGATCGGTGACGGCGAGATCGGGCAGCCCCTTCGCCTGCCGAAGTTCACCCTGCCATGTTCGATAGCGTCCCATAAGAGGCGTGGCACAACGTCGACAGGACGTTCTTCCGCGATGGCCGCTCCCGTGCCGGCTAGGATCGTTCGGCGTGTCCACCCAGGCGGAATTCCCTGCCAGCAGGGAAAAGAGCAGGGAATTTCGATTCCGTCTCGCCGCCATGAAGCACTCATGGCGCAGATCCCCTCTCCCCCGCCTCTGTGCGGGGAGAGGTCGGGTGAGGGGCGCGGGTGAGTAGCCCCACTGATGAAACTGCTAGGCCTATCGCTACAACTCATTGTAATCATTAAACTTATGAGACAAGCGTGACCCGAGCGGCCAATCACCCAGGCCCCTCACCCAGGCCATTTTCGGCGACGCGGGCGACCTAGGATTGACTCCTATCGGCCCGAATCTCGAGTGTAGGCCGTCGCCGCAACCTACTCAGATCGCCGGGAGATTTCGCTTACGAAACGATTATTTCGCTTGCGAACTGAAGAATTTCGCTTACGAAACGATTTAGTTTCGCCAAGTCGCCTCGCAAGCTATTGAAATCGTTGGGGCGCGAAATTCTCGACTTCGAGGTTTCGTGCAATTTCAAGGGTTTACGACCCATTTTTTTTTGCGCTTTTCTTTCGCCGTCCGTTTTTCCGATCCGCCTGTCGAGCCCAGCCTCAATTTAGTTTCCCAGAATTAATCGATAGCACGAATTCGATTCCAGGGAAAGCCAAAAGGCGAGTCCTCGAGTTTGCACATTTGTCCGCTTCCACGGAATCGATCGTCCAGACGTCACCGAAGCCGTGATCAAGCGCTTGAAGAAGCTATTGCGTCGCGAACGCGACGTGAAAGCGCGACGGTCGGCGCACAGGCGCTTGGCCGAGCACGGGCTGAAAATCCAGAAGCCGGGACGGACAGTTCCGCGAAGCGCCTTATCACGAACTCGATCACGATCTGACAGGCGATTGAAAATGTTCATCTACGGTCGGGTCGAGCGGCGCCCGCCGCCGGCCGGCCGCGTTCCGCGCCGGCTAAGGATTTTGGGAACGCGGGCGACCGAAGAAACGCCGGAAGCCGAGCGCTCACGCCGCGGCGCGCCTGGCTGCGGCGAGGCTTTTTGTCGTTTCGTGTGCAGGCGCCAGCAAGTCCGCCGGAACGGAGAAGCGCGCGCGTAGCCGGGGCGCCATCGTCAAGCTCAGGCCCTTCTTGCCGCTGGGCGCCTCGCTCACGCGGCTCGGCGTGCCGAGATACGGGACCGTATCGGCGCGGGACAGGCAGTGTTGATCCATGAGATGGCGGATGAGTTCGGCGGGGCTCGGCGGCCGGGGCGGCCACCGGCTCCCCTCGTAGGCGGCGATCAGCAATGCTCGAGCCCGCAACCGAGCAACATCGGCGCCGCTTCGGAATCCCACAGCGTTTCAACCAGCGCGGGCGCGCGCGAGCTCCGAGTCATCGTCGATCAGGATCAGGTTCGCATCCATCACACGGTCTCCGCATCGATGGCGTCATACTCGCGATGAGCGCCAAAAAAATCGGATGGCGAGGACGCCGGCTCGATATTGCAGCGCCGCGACCAGCCGAAAGTCGTTTCCCTTGATGTTGAACACGACCCGCTTTTGAGTACGCTGGCCTTGGGATACGCCGCCTTCACGTCCCCGGGATTGCGCCATTGCGCGCGCCGCGCGATCTGCAACCACGACGGTATTCCAAAAAATGGAATTTTCAGGAGCGGCTCGTAGTCAAATGTGCGCCGATCTTCGTGATAGTTGACGGCGCGTTGGTCCGCGTGCGGCGGGTTGAGACGACTAGGATCGCAGGATACAAATTGCCACATCTCGCGCTCACCGAGACCATCGCCCGCTGGCGCCGCTCCGCGGCGGGTCCGCGCGGCGCGGACGATTGTGTGTAACATAAAGCGTGGTTATGTTACGCAACCTCCGGAAAGACCCGGATTCGCGGGGCCACAAGGGTTCGTTTTCGGTTTGTCGGGCAAGTACCTTTGTCCGCGTGCCGACGCGTTTTTCGCGTAACGTTAACGATGCGCATATGGGAGACGTTTTTATCTGGCGCTTGAGAGGCCGGCTGCGAAGAGGTGAAGACCCACTGGAGCAGAGTGAGGCGACCAAACGACGGCGGCAACTAAAGCTACCCATGCGCGGAACTCGCGAATGTGCTATCAGCATACGGTCGATGTGCTTGGAGGCTGGCATGGAACCGGTATCGGCTATTACGGCTGCTTTGGTCGCCGGGGCGACGGCCGCGGCGTCGGGAACGCGTCGCAAGCCGTCAAGGATGCCTACCAAGGGCTGAAG
>JBAQGU010000649.1:0-4396 GCA_049287975.1 Roseiarcus sp. | reverse complement strand
GCGGTCGCGGGGCGGTGCGCATCGAAAAATTCAGTCATCGGATCGCTCCATTCCATGAGGTCTGCAACCACAGGATATCAAACCCCGCGGCCGCCCCCATAGAATCTTGTCCCGGCCATCCACGTCGGGGTGTCTGATTACGGGTCGAGATGTAGCCTGGCGGGCGGAGCCGGGGCGACGCGACCAAACTCCGGGCGGTCGATCTCGGACCGACGTGGATGGCCGGGACAAGCCCTGGGACAAGCCCGGTCATGACGGTGAGGGCAGCAGCTCGCCCGTTTCATCCATCAGGGTCGGCCGGAGGCCGGTGCGGAACTCGCAATGACGGATGGCGGAACCGATAAACCCCCGACCGCTTGATGTCCGCATCCTCCAGCGCGCGCGTCACCGGCACCCGGTATTCCGTCACGCACTCGAGCCGATCGCGCGCGAGATAGGCGCGGCCGGGATCGCCGATCAGCACGTCGGCGCCTCGCGCGGCGAGGCCCTCCAGCCAGGCTGTCGCGGCCTCGGCCATTTCGCGCTGGTAGGAAATATCGCCCGCGAGCACGACGTCCCAGCCGTCGTCGACGCCGACGAGATCGCCGGAGCGCACGTCGATCGTCACCTCGTTCTCACGCGCGTTCATCTCGATCGCCGTCAGGGCGAAATCGTCGATCTCGCTCGCCTCGATCCGCGCCGCGCCCGCCTTCGCCGCCGCGATCGCGACGAGGCCGGAGCCGGACGCGAAATCGAGCACGAACTTGCCCGCCACCGTCTCCGGCCGCTCGGCGAGAAACCCCGCGAGCGCCTGCCCGCCCGCCCAGGCGAACGCCCAGAACGGCGGCGGCAGGCCGATCCGCCCCAACTCCTCCTCGGTCTTCTGCCAGAGCGCGACGGCTTCGTCGGCCAGATACAGACGCAGCGGCGGCGCCAGCGGCGGCCGCAACAGGCGCGTGTTGTCCCGGATGAAGGCGCGCCGATCCAGGATCGCGGCGCTCAGCCCTTCCAATGCAGCGCCGAAATCACGGTGAACAGGCGGCGCGCGGTGGGCATGTCGATTTCGACCTTGTCGGCGAGCCGTGCGGCCATGAGTTTTGCGCCCTCGTCGTGAAGGGCCGTTCGCTCGTGGTCGATCGTCTCGATCTGGCGCGGGCTCGCGGTGCGAATCGCCGCGTAGTAGGTCTCGCAAACCATGAAGTAGTCTTTCAGCAGCGGGCGGAACGGAGTCATCGAAACGATGAATTCGGCGACGATTTCCCGCGCCTCGGTCCTCGCGACGAAGATCAGCTTCGAATCCTGCTGTGCGATGGTCAGGCTGTACGGGCCGTCGTCGCGGCCCCGCACGCCGAACGCGTTCTCCTCGACGAGGTCGAAGATGGCGACCGCGCGCTCGTGGTCCTCGTTCGCCGCGACGCGCGGAAGCGTCGCCTCGTCGAGCAGAACCTCGAACAGCCGGTCTCGTGAAGGTTCGGGCGCGGCGGTCAACTCGAGAGGTCCCGCAGGCGGATCGACACCGAGCGCGCATGCCCGCTCAGACCCTCGGCCTCGCCCAGCACGATCGCCGAGGGGCCGAGCGCGGCGAGCGAGCGGGCGTCGCACTTGAGGATCGAGGTGCGCTTGACGAAATCGAGCACGCCCAGCCCGGAGGAATACCGCGCCGAACGCGAAGTGGGCAGCACGTGATTGGAGCCGCCGACGTAGTCGCCGATCGCCTCGGGCGTATACGCGCCGAGAAAGATCGCCCCGGCATTGTGAATGCCGAGGCTGATCGCGTCGGCGTTGCGCGCGAGGATTTCGAGATGCTCGGGCGCCAGCCTGTCGACCAGCGAAGCCCCGGCCTCGAGGCTGGAAACCAGGATTATCGCGCCATTGTCGCGCCAGCTCGCCCCTGCGATTTCGGCGCGCGGCAGCTGCGCGAGCTGGCGCTCCACTTCCGCGCTCACGGCGCGCGCGAGCTCGGCGTCATCGGTGATGAGGATCGACTGCGCGGCTTCGTCGTGTTCGGCCTGCGCCAATAGGTCAGCGGCGACATAGCGGTGATCGGCGCTGGAATCGGCGAGCACGACGACCTCGGAAGGGCCGGCGATCATGTCGATGCCGACGACGCCGAAGACGCGGCGCTTGGCGGCCGCGACATAGGCGTTGCCCGGGCCGACGATCTTCGCCACCGGCTCGATGCTTTCGGTCCCAAAGGCGAGCGCGGCGATCGCCTGAGCGCCGCCCACGCGATAGATCTCGTCGATCCCTGCGATCCGCGCCGCCGCGAGCACGAGCGGATTGATCCGTTCATCGGGCGTCGGCACCGCCATCGCGATGCGCGCGCAGCCCGCGACGTTCGCCGGCGCCGCGTTCATCAGCACCGAGGAGGGATAGCTCGCCGCGCCGCCGGGTACATAGAGCCCCACCGACTGGAGCGGTCGCCATCGCCAGCCCAGTTCGACGCCGATCGAGTCGACGAAAGAAACGTCGCCGGGCGCCTGACGGCGATGATAGGCGAGGATGCGCGCGTAGGCGAATTCCAGCGCCTCGACAGCCCTCGGGTCCGCGGCGGCGACCGCCGCGTCGACCTCGGCGGCGGAAATGCGAATCCGCTTTCGCGCCAAGTCCACGCGGTCGAAGCGCAAGGAATATTCCGCGAGCGCCGCGTCGCCGCGCGCGCGCACGTTGGCAATGATCGCGGCGACCGCATCGTCGACGTCGACGGACGATTCGCGCTTGGCGTTCAGCAGCGTGACGAATCGGGCCTCGAAATCGGGCGCGTCCGCGTCGAGAAACACCGCCATGGCTAATCTCTTCGGTTCGCCCGACTCGTCATTGAGCCTCCGCGTAAGTCAACGCGTGGCCGGGACATTCGCAGGCTGGCTGTCGCGGCCCGACGTCGCGAAGCTCGGCTTCGAGACATTCGACTTCTAGCCGCGCGATCGAGCCGTCCGCGAAGGTCAGGAACACCATGCCCGACGGCGGCTCGGTCTTCTCGAACGTCACGGCTAGCAGATTCAGCCCGTCGTCCGGCCGCTTGTCCGCGAGGCCCAGATGCGAAACGCCGAGCACGCGATCAAAGCGCAGAACGGTTCCGACCCGCTCCTCCAGCCCGGACTTGGCGCCGACCCAGTCATAGCGCATGCCGCTGAGGACAAAACGCTTCTGCTTGGGAAGCCAGGTCATGTCCTCGCGGCGCACGCAAGTATCTTGAACGTGCGCCGAAATCACATCGAGCCCCTCGCGCTCCAGCGCGACGAGTTTCAGCTCTGTGTCGGACTCCTGCATACTCAACCCGAAATGCGCTCGATGTCGGCGCCGCAGGCGCTGAGCTTGTGCTCCAGCCGCTCAAAACCCCGATCGAGATGATAAACCCGGTTGACCATCGTTTCGCCCTCGGCCGCGAGCGCGGCGATGACCAGCGAGACCGAGGCGCGCAAATCCGTCGCCATGACCGGCGCGCCGCGCAGCCTTTCGACGCCGTCGACGACCGCAGTGTCGCCCTCGAGCCGGATATGGGCGCCCAGGCGCGCCAGCTCCTGCACGTGCATGAAGCGATTTTCGAAGATCGTCTCGGTAATGCGCGAACGACCGCGCGCGTGCGTCGTCAGGGCCATGAACTGCGCCTGCAGATCGGTGGGGAAACCCGGGAACGGCGAGGTTGAAATATCGACCGGCGCGATGCCCGCCCCGTTGCGCTTGACGCGCACGCCGAGATTGTCGACCGAGACGCTCGCGCCGGTCTGCTCGAGCGCGTCGAGCGCCTCCTGGAAGAGATCGGCGCCAATCCCCTCGAGCAGAACGTCGCCGCCGGTCATGGCGACCGCGGCGGCATAGGTCCCCGCTTCGATGCGATCGGGCAGAACGCAATGGTGGGCGCCGTTGAGGCGCGCGACGCCTTGGACTTCGATCGTCGAAGTTCCCGCGCCCTTTATGCGAGCCCCCATCTTGACGAGGCAGTCGGCGAGATCCCTCACTTCGGGCTCGCGCGCCGCATTGCGGATCTGGGTCGAGCCGCGCGCCATGGCCGCCGCCATCAGCGCGGTATGGGTGCCGCCTACCGTGACCTTCGGAAATTCGATTTCGCCACCGACGAGCCCCTTCGGCGCCGAGGCCACGACGTAGCCGGCGTCGATCTCGATATTCGCGCCCAGCCGCTCCAGCGCCATCAGCAGCAGGTCGACCGGCCGCGTGCCGATCGCGCAGCCGCCGGGCAGGGACACCCGCGCTTCGCCCCTTCGCGCCAGCAGCGGCGCGATCACCCAGAAACTCGCGCGCATGCGCGAAACGAGATCGTAGGGCGCGGTGGTGTCGACGATCGTCTTGGCGCGCAGATGCGCGGTCTGTCCCGCGGCAGCCTGCTCGCCCGGCCGCTTGCCGTCGACCGACCAATCGACGCCATGATTGCCGAGGATCTGGACGAGTTGGCTGACGT
>JBAQGU010000648.1:0-5714 GCA_049287975.1 Roseiarcus sp. | reverse complement strand
ACTCGAACATTCCTCAGTCGATCGCTGGACAAAAATCCGCCATCGAATCGCAGCGACGCAATTCCCGAGACTGGTCATACCTTCGTTATAAATTCCTTATGAGGAGGGGCTCCTTGCCATATTGATCGCTTGCACGGTCCAGGGGCAAAAGTCCCCATCGCATTGGAGGTTCGCGCCATGGCCGACGTCGTCTATCTGGTGATCGGGTTTCTGTTCTTCGTCCTGATGGGCGTTTACGCCGGCGCTTGCGACCGATTGTGAGGAGCTGAGCAAATGGTCGAGCCCATCATCGGGTTGATCGTCGGGATCGGCCTGGGAGTCTATCTCCTGTACACGCTGATCCATCCCGAAAAATTCTGATCCACTTTCTGAAGTTACCGGAACCTGAAGGTGACGCCATGACATTCGTCGGCTGGTGGCAAATCGCGATCGTCCTCGCGCTCGTCGTCGTGACCGCCATACCTGTGAGCAGCTTGATTGCCGACGTTTATGCGGGCAAGGAGAATTTCCTGTCGCCCGTTCTGCGGCCGGTCGAACGCGGGTTCTATCTGTTGGCCGGCGTAGACGAAAAGCGCGAGCAGAGCTGGTTCATCTATGCGATCGCGATGATCGCGTTCTCAATCGCGGGGTTCCTCTCGCTCTACGCCTTGCAGCGGCTTCAGAACGTGTTGCCGCTCAATCCGCAGGGCTTCGACGCCGTCCCGGCGGACCTGGCCTTCAACACATCGATCAGCTTCATCACCAACACGAACTGGCAGAACTACGGCGGTGAGACGACGATGAGTCATCTCACCCAGATGCTCGGGCTCACCGTGCATAACTTCCTTTCCGCCGCGACCGGCCTCGCCATGGCCTTCGCGTTGGTGCGCGCTTTCGCGCGCTCCTCCGCGACGACGGTCGGCAATTTCTGGGTCGATATGAGCCGCATCGTTCTTTATGTCTTGCTGCCGATCTCGATCGTCTTCGCTCTGGTATTCGTCGCGCTCGGCATGCCGCAGACGCTGGCCGGCTCCATCGACGTCACGACGCTCGAAGGCGCCAAGCAAACCATTTCGATCGGTCCGATAGCGAGCCAGGAAGTTATCAAGGAGCTCGGCACCAACGGCGGCGGCTTCATGAACGCCAATGCGGCGCATCCGTTCGAGAATCCCAACGCGTGGACGAATATCCTCGAAATCTGGCTGCTTTTGCTGGTCCCGACCGCTTCGGTGCTCGCCTTTGGCCGCGCTGTCGGCGACTGGAAGCAGGGCCGCGCGATCCTGATCACGATGGCGGTTCTGCTCGTGGTCGGGATCGGCGTCGTCTACTGGGCGGAGTGCACGGGAACTTTGGGTGTGACCGCCCTGGGCGTCGATCCGTCGGCCGGCAATCTCGAAGGCAAGGAGGTCCGCTTCGGGCAGGCCCTCAGCTCGATGTACGTCACAGCGACGACTGGCACGAGCACGGGCTCGGTCAACACGATGCACGATTCGCTGACGCCGCTGGGCGGCCTCGTGCCGCTGTTCAACCTGCTGGCCGGCTGCATCTGGCCGGGCGGCGTCGGCGCGGGGCTGTACGGTTTCCTCGTCGTCGTCGTCATCGCCGTCTTCGTCGCTGGCCTGATGGTTGGACGCACGCCCGAATATCTCGGGAAGAAGATCGAATCGCGCGAGATGAAGCTCGCGATGTTTGCGGTGCTGATCTATCCGATGAGCGTGCTCGGCTTCTCCGCGGCCTCGGTGCTGCTGCAGACAGCGCTCGACAGCCTCAACAACGCAGGGCCGCACGGGCTCTCCGAGATAATTTATGCCTATGCCTCGCAGAATGCCAACAACGGCTCGGCCTTCGCCGGACTCAACGGCAACACGCACTGGTTCAACACGACGGGCGGCCTCGTCATGTTGCTCGGTCGCTTCGCCTACGTCATCCCCGTGCTCGCGCTCGCGGGCGGGCTGGCGGCCAAGAAGAAGGCGCCGGCTTCGGCGGGCACCTTCCCGACCACCGGGCCGCTGTTCGTCGGCCTGCTGCTCGGCGTCATCGTGATCCTCTACCTCCTGCAATATTTCCCCGCGCTGGCGCTGGGGCCCGTCGTCGAGCAGTTCCTGATGCTGCACGGGAAGGCGTTCTGAAATCGCACGTTTTCAATTGGAGTGGATCCATGGCCACGAAAGCTAGGGCGACGGGATTGTTCGATCCCCAGATCATAGGGACGGCCGCGCTCGACGCGCTCCGCAAGCTCGATCCGCGCGCGCTCGCCAAGAACCCGGTGATCTTCGTCACGGAGATCGTCTCGGTCGTCGTGACGGGGTTCTTCATCCGCGATCTCATCGCCAGCGAGAACTCGCCGCTGTTCTCCGGCCAGATCGCGTTCTGGCTCTGGTTTACGGTGCTGTTCGCCAACTTCGCCGAAGCGGTGGCGGAGGGGCGCGGCAAGGCGCAGGCGGAGACGCTGCGCAAGAGCCGCAGCGACACGCAGGCCAAGCGCTACGTCGACCCGAAAAACCTCGGCTCGAACTACCAGAAGGTGAACGCGCTCGATCTGCGCGTCGGCGACGTCGTCCTCGTCGAGGCCGGCGACATCATTCCCGGCGACGGCGACATCATCGAGGGTCTCGCCTCGGTCAACGAATCCGCGATCACGGGCGAGTCCGCTCCCGTCATTCGTGAGGCGGGCGGCGACCGCTCGGCGGTGACGGGCGGCACCACAGTGCTTTCCGACCAGATCAAGGTGCGGATCACGGCAGCCGCGGGCTCGACGTTCATCGACCGCATGATCGCGCTCGTCGAGGGCGCCGAGCGGCAGAAGACGCCGAACGAACTGGCGCTTTCGATCCTGCTGTCCGGCCTGACGCTCATCTTCCTCATCGTCTGCACCACGCTCTGGCCGCTCGCCGGCTATTCCGGAACCGTGCTTTCGGTGACGGTGCTGATCGCGCTGCTCGTTTGTCTGATCCCGACCACGATCGGCGGCCTGCTCTCGGCGATCGGCATAGCCGGCATGGACCGCCTGATCCGCTTCAACGTCATCGCCACGTCCGGCCGCGCCGTCGAGGCGGCAGGCGACGTCGATACGTTGCTGCTCGACAAGACGGGGACGATCACTTTCGGCAACCGCATGGCCGACCAACTCATCGCGGTCACGGGCGTGTCGGAAAAGAAGCTGGCGGAGGCGGTCCTGCTGGCGAGCCTCTCCGACGAGACCCCCGAGGGACGCTCGATCGTCGCGCTCGCCAGGGACCGCTACGACGTCGCGACGCCGGATTCGTCGAAGGGCGCGATCGTGCCATTCTCCGCGCAGACCCGCATTTCCGGCGTCGATCTGCCCGGCCGCGTGCTGCGCAAGGGCGCCGTCGACGCGATCCTGGCGCAGTCGGGCCTGACGCGCGAAACCGCGCCCGCCGAATTCATTCAGGCGGTCGATCGCATCGCGCGCTCCGGGGGAACTCCGCTGGCGGTCTCCGACAACAGCCAATTGCTCGGGATCATCCACCTGAAGGACATCGTCAAGCCCGACATCCGACCGCGCTTCGCCGAGCTGCGCGCGATGGGCATCAAGACGGTGATGGTCACCGGCGACAATCCGCTCACCGCCGCCGCCATCGCTTCGGAAGCCGGCGTCGACGACTTCCTCGCGCAGGCGACGCCCGAGGACAAGCTCGCCTACATCAGGCGCGAACAGCAGGGCGGCCGGCTGATCGCGATGTGCGGCGACGGCACCAACGACGCGCCGGCTCTCGCGCAAGCCGACGTCGGCGTCGCCATGCAGACCGGCACTCAGGCCGCGCGCGAAGCCGGCAACATGGTCGATCTCGACTCCGATCCGACCAAGCTGATCGAGATCGTCGGCATCGGCAAGCAACTGCTGATGACGCGAGGTTCGCTGACGACCTTTTCGATCGCCAACGACATCGCCAAATATTTTGCGATCATTCCTGCTCTGTTCGTCGTGACCTATCCCGAACTCGGGGCGCTCAACATCATGGGGCTGCATTCGGACAAGTCGGCGATCCTCTCAGCGGTCATCTTCAACGCGCTGATCATCATCGCGCTGATTCCGCTGGCGCTGAAGGGCGTGGCCTACCGCCCGGTGGGCGCCGCCGCGCTGCTGCGACGCAACCTGACCATTTACGGCCTCGGCGGCATCATCGTTCCGTTCGCCGGCATCAAGATCATCGACGTCTTGATCGCCGCCTTGCACCTGGCTTGAGGAGAAGAATCATGCTCAGCCAAATTCGACCCGCAATCGTGCTTCTCGTCCTGTTCACGCTGCTGACCGGCCTCGCATATCCCCTCGCGATCACCGAGATCGCGCAAGCGATTTTGCCCGGTCAGGCCAACGGCAGCCTGTTGTCGAGCGGCGGCAAGCCTGTCGGGTCGTCGCTGATCGGACAGAACTTCGCCGCCGACAAGTATTTCCATGGCCGGCCCTCCGCGACCCAGGCGCAGGATCCCGCGCACCCCGACGATCCCACCAAGACGATCGACGCGCCGTACAACGCCGCCAATTCGGCCGGGTCCAATCTCGGTCCGACCTCGCAGAAGCTGCTCGACCGCGTGAAGGCGGACGTCGAGGCCAAGCGAGGCGCCGGCTGGAAGGGGCCGATCCCCGCCGATGCCGTGACCACGTCGGCTTCCGGTCTCGACCCCGATATCTCGCCCGAAAACGCCGTTGCGCAGGTCCCGGCGGTCGCCAAGGCGCGCGGCTTGCCGGAGGACAAGGTGCGGGCGCTCGTGGACGCGAATGTCGAAGGCCGCTTCCTCGGATTGGTAGGCGAGCCCCGCGTCAACGTCCTGCAGCTCAACGTGGCCCTGGACGGCATGAAGCCGACGACGGCTTCAACTAATTGACTCCATGCGCCGCTGTAGACGCGGTCGCTGACCGCGTTGGTTCCGCTTGGTTGACACTCCGAACATGAGGCGCTCTACCACGGCCGCGCTCAGCGAGCGCGGCTACATTTTCGTGAATGCCCGGGCGATTCTCCATCTTACGCGAACGCCTCGCGCTAAATCCGCGTCGGCGCGTCGGCCGCATGCTTGGCGATCTTGATGAATTTCTTGATCACCCGATCGCGCTTGAGCTTCGAGAGATAGTCGATGAACAACACGCCGTCGAGATGGTCGATCTCATGCTGCAACACCGTCGCGAGCAAGTCTTCGGCGAGCATTTCCTGAACCTCGCCGTCGCGGTCGACGTAGCGCACGCGAACGCTCGCCGGCCGCTCGACCTCCCCGTAATATTCGGGGATGGAGAGGCAGCCCTCCTCGTATGTGCGGCGCTCGTCCGAGGACCAGACGACCTCCGGATTGACGAGATAGAGCGGTCGCTTGGGCTCGTCCGCCTTGGCGGTGTCGACGACGATCAGCCGGATCGGCTCGCCTAGCTGAATCGCGGCGAGGCCGATGCCGGGCGCTTCGTACATCGTCTCCATCATGTCGTCCATGAGCTTGCGCAAAGCGCCGTCGACGCGCTCCAGCGGCGCGCTGACCAGGCGCAGCTTGGGGTCGGGCAGGGTAATGATCGAACGCAGGGCCATGAGATACCAGATCGCGGTAACGCGGTGGCGTTGAGATAATCGCCCGCGACGGCGCGGTCAAATGCGTTCTGCTTTCGTTCGCTTTCGAAGCGCGAATCGTGTATTCTCCGACCGATGAACGCAATCTCGATCGTTTTGCACGGCTATCCCGTCACGTTCGGCCAGGCGCTGTCCGCGCTCGGCGGCTTGGCGCTGCTGCTG
>JBAQGU010000647.1:0-4276 GCA_049287975.1 Roseiarcus sp. | reverse complement strand
CCTGAGGCGCGCCGCCGGGCGCCGCGATCTCGGCCTCCGGCTCGGCGTCGGAATGGCGCCCGACGCCGAGCAGGCGCTGTTGCAATTCGCGGTCCGCCGCGAGGCGGTGGGAGTCGATGATGCGGTTGATCCGGCCATTGACCATGATCGCGACCTCATCGGAAACCGAAGTCGCGACGCCGATGTTCTGCTCGATCACGAGGATCGCGATGTCGCCTTCCTGGCCGAGCTTGACCAGCATCTCCTCGACCTGGGAGACGATGACCGGCGCAAGGCCCTCGGTCGGCTCGTCCATGACGAGCAATCGTGGATTGGTCAGCAACGCGCGCGCGATAGTGAGCATCTGCTGCTCGCCGCCCGAGAGCTGGCCGCCGCCGTTGTTCTTGCGTTCCGCCAGACGCGGGAACGTATCGTAGACGCGCTCGACGCTCCAGCCGCCGCGCCGCCCCCCTGCGCTCAGGCGCAGATGCTCGTCGACGCTGAGCGAGCGCCAGAGTCGGCGTCCTTGCGGAACGTAGCCGATCCCGAGCCGCGCGATCTGGGCGGCCTGCAGCCTCGTCAGATCCTGGCCGTTCATCCGGATCGAGCCGCTGGCGGCGCGCACCAGGCCCATGATCGTCTTGCAGAGCGTGGTCTTGCCCATGCCGTTGCGCCCGACGACCGAAAGGACGCCATGCTCCAGCGTGAGGTCGACGCCCTGCAGCGCATGCGAGCGTCCGTAATAGACGTTCAGCCCGCTGATCTGGAGAACGGCGTTCGGTTGCGAACGGCGCGGCTCAGCCATGCCCGCCTCCCAGATAGAGCTCCTGAACCTCGGGGTCGGATTCGATCTCCGAGGGCGCGCCTTCCTTGAAGATGCGGCCGTTGTGCATCATCGTGACGCTTTCGACGACGCGAAGCGCGACATCCATGTCGTGCTCGATGATGATGTAGCCGATATGCGCGGGCAACGCGCCGAGGATCTCGACGAGTTCCGAGCGCTCGGTCGGCGAGAGGCCGGCGGCGGGCTCGTCGAACAGGATGAAGCGAGGGGCGCCGGCCAGAGCGAGCGCGATTTCAAGCTGGCGTTGCTGACCGTGGGCGAGTTCGGCGACCAGCCGGTCGCTGATCGCGCTCAGATGCACCGCCTCGACCAGGTTTTCCGCCGAATGGACCAGCGCGTCGTCGGGGCGCGGGTGGATCATCGAAAATCTCCCGCGCGAGACGCCGCGGCAGGCCAGATACACGTTGTCGAGGACCGAGAGGCCGGGGAAGAGGGCGGAGATCTGGTAGGTGCGGCGCAGGCCGCGCCGGATGCGCTCATAGGGCGGGAAGGCGGTGACGTCCTCGCCGAAAAAGCGGATCGTGCCCGAGTTCGGCAGAAAATCTCCCGTGATGCAGTTGAACAGCGTCGTCTTGCCGGCCCCATTGGAGCCCAGAACCGCGCGGCGCTCGCCCGGCCGCACCGACAGCGTCACGTCGGTGAGCGCGGCGAGCGCGCCGAACAGCCGCGTCACGCCGCGCAGTTCGAGCGCGTTGCCGGTTCCGACGGCGGAGAGGCGTTGAGCGACGCTATCCATGGCCGCCGGCCCCCCGGGTCGCATCGACGGAGCTCGCCCCGCGGCGGCGCCAGCGCTCCCAAAGGCCGATCACGCCGTCGGGTGAGAAGAACACGATTGCGAGGAAGCCGAGCCCGATCAGCATCCGGAATCGGTTGCCGTCGAGGCCGAGGCTCACCAGCACATCGAGAGCAAACGTCTTGAGGACCGCATAGATCAGGGCGCCGATGAACGGCCCGATCGGATTCGCGATCCCTCCGACGACCGCGATGATGAGGATGTCGATCGCCGCCGACACGCTGACCGTCCCGGGCGCGATCTCGCCGTTGCTCCACACGAGCAGCACGCCCCCGAGCCCGGCGACCAGCGCGGCGAAGACATAGGCCGCAACGCGATGGGCGTAGACGTTGAATCCGAGCGCCGCCATGCGGCGCGGGTTGTCGCGGATCCCCTGCAGCGCGAGCCCGAACGGCGCCCGCGCGATATAGTCGACCGCCCAACACGAGAACGCCGCGACGCCGAGCGTCAAGTAATAGAACGGTATCGGCGCTCGCCAATCGACGCCGAGGACTTGGGGCGTCGGGATGCTATTGATGCCGGTGTGGCCGTTGAAGATCGCATAATTCTCGTTGGTGAAGTAGAAGAAGGCCGACGCGATCGCCAGCGTGATCATGATCGTGTAAATGCCTTCCGTTCGAACGGCCAAAGCGCCGACGATCGCGCCGAAGATCAGCGCCAGGAACAGCGCCATCGGCAACGCGAGCCACCACGACCAGCCGATGCTGATCGCCGGCACGCCGTTCACGCCGAAGATCGCAACCATGTATCCGGCGAAGCCTGCGATCGTCATCTGCGCGAGACTCACCATCCCGCCGTAGCCGGCCAGGAACATCAGGCCTAGCGCGATCGTTCCGAGGATGAAAGACCAAGCGAAGATCTGGAACAGCACGAACTCGTTGGCGATCGCCGGCATGACGACGAGCGCGAGGGCGACGAGCGCCGCGAGGGGATGGATGCGCTGGAACCATTCTGCCGGGGCCGCGCCAGCATCGCTTCTGGTCGAGCTTTCCGCCAGCGCCATGGGTCAACGCCTCGCCAACAGGCCCTGCGGCCGGACAGCCAGCACGAGCACCATGATCAGAAACGTCAGAACGATCGCGTAGGTCGGGAAGTAAGCCAAGCCGATCTGCTCGGCGAGCCCGACGATGACGGCGCCGAGCGCAGCGCCCGGGATCGATCCCATCCCGCCGACGATGACGACGATCAGCGACGCGAGCAGAAACCGAGTGTCTTCGCCCGGCGAGAGCGACTGGAACGTTCCGCCGACGACCCCCGCCATGCCCGCCAGACCCGCTCCGAAAGCAAACACGATCACAAAGACGAGTTGAATGCGCACGCCCATCGCAGAGAGCATATCGCGATCGTCGACGCCGGCGCGCACGATCATGCCGAGGCGAGTGCGATTGAGGACGAGCCACATCGCAAGGCCAATGACGACGGAAGCGGCCAGGATGACAAGGCGCACGATCGGATAAGTCAGATAGACGGCTTCGCCGGAAGACTTGACCGCGGTGACGAAAGGAAGCTCCATCGGCCCGCGCAGCCAGACCGGGGTCTGAATCTGCCAAGAGTTTCCGCCGAAGCCCCACAGCATCAGGTCGGCCAGCACAATTGAAATGCCGATCGTCACGAGCGTCTGGCGAATGTCCTGCCCTTCCATGCGACGGAATACGGCGACCTGCAATACGACGCCGACGAGCGCGGCGACGATAAAAGCCACGACGAAGCTCAGGACCCACGACCCGGTCGCATCGACCGTCAGGTAGCCGAAATACCCGCCCAGGAGATAGATCGAGCCATGGGCGAGATTGACATTGCGCAACAGGCCGAAGATCAGCGTGAAGCCGCTGGCGACGAGGAAGTAGAGGCCGCCGAGCGTGATCCCGTTGAAGGTAGCGTTGAGAAAGAGCTTCTTCTTGCCGACGACCGCCTCGAGGCCCGGCGGCCAGACCGCGAAAATCAGCCAGAGCGCCGTGACGATGACGACGAGGATGAGCAGCGCCCCCAGGGGGTATCGTTCGATGAAACGGGTCATGCGCGATCGCTCGGCATCGGGCTTTCCGTCGCCGCCGTCCGTCGCCGCGATGAACTCCGGGCCCCTGCCATTGCCTGCGTCCGTCCTCCCGATGGCGCGCCGTTCCCGGCTCCCGAACATCTTTTTAGCGCGTCTCGACGTCGCGCTCTTGATCGTCAGTATCTTTTCACGCGCTTCCGCCGAGAACCGCGCCTTCGGTGATGGCCGGGCTCGTCCCTGGCTCGTCCCGGCCATCTACGACTGGCGCGAAGCTCCCCTGCGGGCTGACGACAGGACGGCCGGTGCCGGTCAATGACGTCGCGGAGTTGCCACGGCGCCGCGGAGGAATCCTCCCCGTAAGACCGGGAGGGAGGCTACAGCACCTGCGCGGCGCGGCGGTAATCGGTCGGCGCCATGCCGACGTTGGCCGCGAAAAACCGCGTGAAGCCGCTCTGCGAGGAAAAGCCGAGATCAAAGCCGATGTCCGCGACGGGCTTCTCGCTGCCCACCAGCGTGGCGATCGCACGCTCCATCAGCAGCGTGTTCAAATAGAGGTTCGGCGTGACCCCGGTCTGCATGCGGAACAGCTTGTAGAAATGTGGGCGCGACAGCCCCGCCTCTCTGGCGACATGATCGAGTTGAATGTCGGCGCCCAGTCCTTCCT
>JBAQGU010000646.1:0-4074 GCA_049287975.1 Roseiarcus sp. | reverse complement strand
AAATGCAGCGGGCATGCTGGATGCCGTAACAAGCTGCACCCAGGACGAGGTCGAGGCGTCCCATAAATAGGCCCCGTTGGTGTCAGTGCGCCCCACCATGGTGCCGTCGGGGGCGATGTCGAGGCCTCTGACGTAGCCGCCGCCCCCTACCTCGAGCGTTTGCCACGTCGTATTGGCCACGGGGTCGACGACCGTCACGCCGCCGTGACCGTCACTCGACAAATCCCAGGTCGATGACAGGTAATCGCCTACGAGGGCGATGTTAGCGGACTCGGTTCCGTCAGTGACCGTCAGCGTGCCGCCGGCGGCATTGCCCAAGAACGTCACTTGCGTGTCGGCGCCGTAACTGATGTCGGCGAGATCGATGGCGTCCGCGCCCGACATGCCGGAAATCTGACCCGTGAAACCCTGCGCGTCATCGAGCGTGAGCGTACCGGTGGACCCGGCGAAGACGACGGATTGCGAACTCGGGCCCTTGATCGCAGCCGCGCCCCCGTCCGCAATCGTGACCGACGCCTCGGTCGCCTCTGCCGGGCTCTGCGCCGCAGCGACGGTCCCTCCATCCTGGATCAAAGCCGGCGATGCATTCACGACCGGCGATGTCCCGCTATTGGCGTCGTCTTCAACCAAGCCGTTCACGGCGAGTTCTGCCGTCGAAGCGTCGATCTCGCCGCGCCCTTCCCCCCGGCCGGAGCGATCGCCCAAATCCGACGTCTCGTCGGAGACTAGAAACCCGCCGAGGCCGTCATCCCCCTGTGCGCTCAGCCCCGTCATCGGATCTGCAACGGCCTGATCGTCCCAAGCCAATGGGTCCGAGTTGGTTTGCGAGGTCGTCCATAGAGCTCTTGACAACATGGCCTCCAGACTTTTAACCAAAATCAATTAAATTCAGGTTTACATACCAATTCACTACGTAACTTAAGGAACACTTTCGCCCCGTAACGTAATTGTACCCATTTCTATATTCGGATAAGTACGACAGATACACTCTTAAGAATAAAGAGTGCAGTTTATCATAATTTTCAGCGTCTGCAACCCACAATTTTCCACGAAATCAAACCGTAATGAGAGCAAGATCCGACCCGAATCAGAGCGCAAACCCACTTCTGCAGAGAAGTGCCTCATTAGCAAATCAATATTATCGCAAATATTCAATTAATTTGACGACGCCATGACTTCAGCCACCCGTCCCCGGCTTTTGTTGCGTTCGGAATCGGGAATCGATTGCGCCTCGTCGTCGCTCGTGCCGGTCAATGATCCGGCGACGAGCGCCTCCTTTCCGTTTGCGCGGTCTCTTGTCAACATCTCGACGATGTCGCGCGGCGTCAACAATTCGAAGCCCTGCCTAGACTAGCAGGCCGTGCGCTGTTCGACGATGAACGGCGTCGCCAACATGGCGATCGCGGCGTGGTGGCGCCAGGATAGCCAACCCGGCGCCTGATAGTCGGCCGGCTATACCGACCTTTGGATCGGAACGTTCGACAGGCTGTATTTGATCGTCTTGACCGGCTCACCTCACGCCGGACACTCGAATACCAGCATCGCGCCGGGGATTTCGGGCCATCCAGACCTGTCGACGCACGATGGCCACCTGGCTGGCGGCCGGCCATGAAATCGCTCGGGGGTATAATTGCCGGTCAGCGTGATCCTTATGTGGCTCCCGCCATTGGCGAAATTCAGCGTCCCCTGAGTGTGGCAGATTTGTTAGCCCAAACGCTCCCAGCGTTTTTGAAGATGGAGGCGCAAACGCGAAGGGTCGTTTTCGTCTTTGGAATGAACCATCACCGCAACTGCTCGATCATCGCAATTGGCCAAGAATCCTTCGATTGCGAGATCCGTTACCATAGCCGTGCCCCACGATCCCGACACGAGCGGCACGTCCGAAGGCCAATGGCAGACAGCCTCGTATCCCAACGCCTCCCTGACGAAAACGCCGTATAGCATATATTCGGAGAAACTCGACATCCGGCAAAGCGCAGCCTGCCAATCCATTCCGGTGCTTGTCTCGACGCGCTGCCGCATTGCGATAACCGTCTCGCGATTCCAACAGATCATGTTGCCGACGTGACACCGATAGCCGCCATCCTGCTCTGGAAGCCCGAGCTTGAGACGCGCACTACTTGTCCAACGGCGGATATTCGAGTCGACATAGCCGACGTCGAGCAATCCGATTCTTCCATTGACCAGTAGATTGTTGCGATCGAAGCGGCGAAAAAACGCCACGTCTGAGTCGCAATTGACAACGGTCCGTTCCGAAACAACGTCGACAATTCCGAGTTTCAAGATCTGCTGGATGATCCAACCGCGCACAGGCAGGGACCCGAGACTCAGCCAGAAACCCTTACGGCCCGGCGTCCGCCACATCGATTTGCCCACGATGGCCTCGGAATCGACGATACGGCGATTGCCCCGCTGAAGATGGACGAACGCCGGACGGTCCCGCCGGTCAACAATAAGGTAATGAGGCACACGCGGCGCGACGCGATCCAGAGATTCTGCAAGAAGTTCACACCGCACCAAGTCCGGCGCATAAGTGGGGGTCACGATAGCAAAGGATTTGTCAGAAGTTTCGCTAGAAACTAATCGCGACAAATGCCTACCCCCTCCCAAATCTTCGGCGCCGCCTACGCGCCGAGCTCTACACTCGCGAATGATTCTACCGCGCGTGTACATATCTCCAGACTCTGACCCGGGAATACATCGCAGTGCAAACTAACCATTCGCGTTGCGGATTGTCAATAGACGTCGTACGCCACATTTATGGCATATGACACGACCTCGCCGCATGCCAGCCGCAGGCGTGAACTATTAGAGCGCCCCGCGGGCGGCCCCGACAGAAAACTCAGGCTTGCCCGAACCGGAAGCGTAGGTCATCGACGTTCCGTCGGCGACCGTCACGGCCTAGCTGAAGACGAGCGTCAGGGCGACGGTCTTGCCCGCGTCGAGGCTGCGGGCAGGTAGGCGTATCCACCTCCGGCGAAGCCGACATAGGCCTCGCCGAAATGGTTGGGATCGCCGGAGATGGCGTTGATCCGGTCCAGCTCGCCGAGCGGATAAGTCCCGATGCTGGTCCACGACTGGGCGCGGTTGGTCGATTGCCAAATGCCGTAGACGTTGTTGACATAGCCGACGATGTAGATCGCCGGATAGCTCTGACCAGGCGCCGCCGCGCCGAAGCCAAAGCAGAAGACGTCGAGAACGTTGGGAACCGCCGTCCAGGTCGCGCCGCCGTTGGTCGAACGATAAAAAGGGTCATTTGCCGGCGTGGAGCTGAGCGTACCCTGCGGTCCCCCGGTATAGAAAAGGTTGCTGGCTTCGCCGGGGACCGACTGGATCGATGAATTGTAGCCTGCGAATGAAGAGTTGCTTTCGATATATCTAGGGTGGACGTTTGTCCAGCTTTGCCCGCCATTGGTGGTTTCGAACACCCCCTGACCGGGATCATACAATTAGAAGGTATTGGCGAGCACCCTGTCGGCGGTCACCGACCGCTGGTCAAGGTAATAGGCCCAGTGGAAGCCCTTCCAGGTCGAGACGCCGGGCAGCGTGATCGGGCTCCAGGTCGAGCCGCCGTTGAGCGTATAATAGGGCTGCTTGCTGTTCGCCGGCGCCCAGACGATGTTCTGCGGCGTGCTGGCGGCGATCGTTCCGCCCATGAAGGCGGAGTCCGCCCCCGGGATCATGGTGGAGAATTTCGTCCAGGTCTGGCCGCCGTTGGCGGAGTAGCCCGATTGCTCTGTGCCCCACCAGTCGGCGAGGCCGACGATGAAGCTCGGGTTGGAGGAGGCGTAGTCGACCGACCATCCGGCGACGATATTGTTCGAGTTGACGGGACCGTAGGTCGAGGGATAGGCGTTGGGATTGGTGATCTTGAAAAAGGGCCGGTCCCAGGAGGCGAGGACCGGGTTTCCGCCCGGCGGAACGATGATATCCATGGCGACCAGGTTTTCGATGCCGGCGCTCATGTCGTTCCAGGTGAGGTTTTGATCTGCCGACCAGGTTCCGGACGTCGGGGGAACGTTCATGCTCCACACGCCGGTCCCGGCTGTCGCAATCAACTGGTTTGGATTCGTC
>JBAQGU010000645.1:0-7079 GCA_049287975.1 Roseiarcus sp. | reverse complement strand
GCCTCGAGCCGCGCCGCCGCGCCCGCGTCGAAAGCGCCATACGCCCCGCCGGTCAAGCGCGCTATCTCCTGAAACGCGCGCCGCGCCGTCGGGTCGCCGCCTTCCTGAAACAGGAAAGCCTTGACGCCTGCGAGCGCGAGTTCGCCGGCGACTTGCAAAACCTCGTCGATCCCTTCTTCCATCGCGTCGCCGACGAACACCAGCGCCGCCACCTTGCCGGCCTTGGCCTCGTCGCGCGCGTGAACGAGCACCTTGCGCAATTGGGTGGTCCCGCCGCGCACCGAGATCCCGCTCATCAGAGCGCCGAGGCCCTGCCCTCCCGAAACGAATTTGGAGGCGCGGCATTCGCCCATTCCGCGGAAATAGACGAGTTGCACGTCCAGGCCGCCAACGCCGGCGGCGGCCTCGAACATCCGCCCTTGGAGGCTCTGCGCGAGGTCCCAGGTCGCCTGGCGGCTCATCGTCGCGTCCAATGCGAAGATCAGCCTGCCGCGGTTTCCCGATCCGGGCGCGGGAACGCTGCGCGCCGCCTCGACGAAGGCGTCGACCTGGGCGCTGGATCCCTTCGGCGCGAGCGGTGCGCGATCGTCGGGCTTGCTCATCCCCGATTCTCCTGGCGCAAAAGAGCGCTGATGCAAATAGATTGTCTCGCCCGACCCGAAGCGCAAGCGCCGGCCCGGGATGAAAATTCCTTTGGCAATACTATCTATCGTGTCAGCTTTCCCTCACCAGGGGCCAAAGCCGCCAATCGTTCGTCCAAGCCAAGGAATTTCCATGATTCGGGTCATCGCCATCCTCACCGCCAAACCGGGACGCCGGGATGATATTCTCGCTTTGTTCAAGGCGAACGTCCCCGCCGTCCTGCAAGAGAAAGGCTGCCTCGAATATGGGCCGGTCATCGACGCCGAAGGGGGCGGACCCAACCAGGCCAAGTTCGGACCCGATACGTTTGTCGTGATCGAAACCTGGGAAAGCCTCGAGGCGCTGGACGCGCATCGCGTCGCCCCCCATATGGCGGCCTTCGGGCGGGCCGCGAAGGACATGTTTGCCAGCCGCACGATCCACGTGCTGTCGCCAGCCTGACATCCAGGCCAAATCACCAATCGGGAGAAACCTTCATTTCCCCTGCCCTCACGGGCGGGGCGATCGAGGTTGGATCGGTCTCGTACTCCAGAATACCTGAGCGAGGATCTCGAAAGATGCCGCATCTATTCAGCGAATTGAAGCTCCGGGGCGCGACGCTTTCCAACCGCATCGGGGTTTCGCCGATGTGCCAATACTCCTGCGTCGACGGCTACGCCAACGATTGGCATTTCGCGCATCTGGCCTCGCGCGCGGTCGGCGGCGCCGCTCTGGTGTTCACGGAAGCCGCGGCGGTCACGCCGGAGGGAAGGATTTCGCCCGAGGATCTCGGCGCCTGGAGCGAAAAGCATTTCGAGCCGCTGGAGCGGATCGCCCGGTTCGTCGCCTCGCAAGGCGCGATCGCGGGGATCCAACTCGCGCACGCCGGCCGCAAGGGCTCGACTTATCGGCCCTGGTCCGGACAGGGCGCGATTCCGGAAGCGCTCGGCGGCTGGCGGCCGTCGGGGCCGAGCGCGGTCGCCTTCGCCGAAAATTACTGGACGCCGGCGGAATTGAGCGTCGCGCGCATCGGCCAGTTGCAGCAGGCGTTCGCGACAGCCGCGGCGCGGGCCTATGCGGCGGGCTTCCGCGTGATCGAGATGCACGCCGCGCACGGCTATTTGTTCCACGAATTCTATTCGCCGTTCAGCAACCGTCGCTCCGACGCCTATGGCGGCGGGTTCGAAAACCGCACGCGCATGTTGCGGGAGACCGTCGCCGCGGTGCGCGAGGCGCTGCCCGACAGCTGTCCGCTTCTCGTGCGCATTTCCTCGACCGACTGGACGGAAGGCGGTTGGGACGCCGAGCAATCCGTCGCGCTGGCGCGCGAACTCGAGAGGCTCGGCGTCGACGCGATCGACTGCTCCTCGGGCGGTAATGTCGAGAAGGCGGTGATCCCGATCGGTGCTGGCTATCAGGTCCCCTTCGCCGCCCGAATCCGGCGCGAGGCCGAAATCGCGACCGCCGCCATCGGCATGATCACCGACCCCGCCCAGGCCGATCAGATCATCCGCAACGGCGAGGCCGATATCGTCCTGATCGCGCGCGAAATGCTGCGTGACCCCTACTGGCCGCTCCACGCAGCGCAGGCGCTGGGTCAGACCGTACCGTGGCCCGCCCAATATCTGCGCGCCGCGCCGCGCGGCGCCCCGGAGCGAGCTTCAGCGAAAGCCGACGATTGAGCGCGCGGCTGGCTCCGTCTCAATGGAACAGCGGGGCGCTCGCGCCCCTGGCTGTTATTTTTGCCGAGCCTCACCAGACCCATCGTGGTGTGACGGAGATCTTACAACGTAGGCGTCGCCATTCAGCTATGACCGCCCTACCCTGCCCGCTCGGCGTTCAACAATTCGCGAGCCGCCGCAAAAACCTCGCGGAACATCGCGGTCGTCAGCACGCCCGTGTTCGTATTGTAGCGCGAGCAATGATAGCTATCGAACACGACGGGACCGCCGGCGGGGAGATTGTGCCTGACGCCGTGCGCGAAGGGATGCGCGGCGAGCCGGCGTCCGAGCGCGCGCAGCGTGCTTTCGTGGGCGATCCGGCCGAGCGCCACGATCGCGCGCAGTCGCGGTAGAGCGCCGATGGCCCCGATGAGATAGGGTCGGCACGAGGCGATTTCTTCAGGGGTCGGCTTGTTCAGCGGGGGGACGCACCGCACCGCGTTGGCGATCGCGCAATCCCTGAGCTCGAGACCGTCGTCCGGGCGCCTGTCGTAGACGCCCACGGCGAAACCGAGTTCGCTCAAGGTCGCGTAGAGGAGATCGCCGGCATAATCGCCCGTGAACGGACGCCCGGTGCGGTTGGCGCCGCGCACCCCAGGCGCCAGACCGACGATCAGGAGACGCGCGTGCGGGTCGCCGAAGGACGCGACCGGCGCGTTCGACCATTCCGGATGCTCGGCCCGGTTGTCCGCGCGATATTGGGCCAACCGTGGGCAGATCTGACAGTCGCGTGGCGGACCCGCGTCAAAAACCATCGCCGGCGCTCCAAAAAAGCGCGCCGCCGGCTCCCAAGCGCGAGTCTCAGTCGCGGGCCAAATCCTCGACGGGCTGCGAAATGGCGGCATAGCTCGCGTGGGCCGCGCGCCGCGGATCCGACGAACGCAACCCGCGCTCGCCGGGATCGCGCCCGATCCGGGGCATCAGCGTGGTGAGATCGACGAATTCGTCGGCCTGACGACGCAGTTCGTCCGCGACCATCGAAGGTTGCGTCGACACCGTCGAAACGACGGAGACGCGCACGCCCTTGCGCTGGACCGCCTCTACGAGCGAACGGAAGTCCCCGTCGCCGGAAAACAGCACCATATGGTCCATGTGCGCAGCCATCTCCATCGCCGTGACGGCGAGTTCGATGTCCATGTTTCCCTTCACCTTGCGGCGACCTGTCGAATCCACGAATTCCTTCGCCGGTTTGGTGACGACCGAGTAGCCGTTGTAATCGAGCCAATCCACGAGCGGGCGAATCGAGGAATATTCCTGGTCGTCGACCAGCGCCGTGTAATAGAACGCCCGAATTAGACGTCCCTTGGCCTGGAATTCCTTCAATAGCCGCTTGTAGTCGATATCAAATCCCAAAGACTTGGCGCTGGCGTAAAGATTCGCGCCGTCGATGAACAAAGCAATTCTTTCTGGATTAGACATGATTTGATCTTTTCGTATCTTGAAATCTTGCGCAGTCGAGCGAAAGCGCGCAAGCGAACAAAAAAAGGAACCCGCCTATCTCCAAGCGCAGATTCCTGGGTGAATTCAACGACGCGAATGGACTGCGGTAATACCTCGCCCCGTCGGTCCGCAGGCCTTCGCGGTTGAAACGGCAACGCTTTTCAACATCTTCGTATTCACTTCGTCAAGAGGATAAGTGCCGACGACACAAGAAATAATGCGCGGGCGCGACGCCGTGGAGCTTGTTTCGGGGCAGAACGCAACGTTTTCTTGGAGTGCCGGTTCCCGGCCGCGGCGGACGCCATATCAAAACAAAATCCACTCAGCCGAATCGAGGTCCACAAATGCAACATGGCGACGGAGAGCCGAAAAGTCCATAGGCAGGGATACTCGAGGAAATTTGGCCTCGGGACTTGGTAAACCCGACCGAACGGCGGTTTTCGTCCGCGTAAAAATCGGATATGAGGGGATCGGCGGCGGAGCGCCGAAAACAAACCAGGGGGAAGCGCCATGAAGCTGGTACGTTACGGTAAACCCGGCAAAGAGAAGCCCGGCCTGATCGATTCCGCCGACAAGCTTCGCGACCTCACCGACGTTGTCGCCGACTTCGCCGGAGACGCGCTTTCGCCTCAGAGCTTGGCTCGCCTGCGCAAGATCGAACCCGAATCGTTGCCGCTGGTTCGGGGCAAGCCGCGACTGGGCGCCTGCGTCGGCAAGGTCGGGAATTTCGTCGCGGTGGGTCTGAACTACGCCGATCACGCCGCCGAATCGAACATGCCGATCCCCAAGGAGCCGATCCTCTTCAACAAGGCGCCTTCCTGCATCGTCGGGCCCCACGACGACGTCGTCATTCCCAAGGGCTCGGTGAAGACCGATTGGGAAGTCGAACTGGCGATCGTCATCGGCAGCCGCGCCTCCTATGTCGCCGAGAGCGAGGCGCTCGGCCATGTGGCGGGCTATTGCATCTGCAATGACGTGTCCGAGCGCACCTATCAGCTCGAGGGCACCGGGCAATGGATGAAGGGCAAGGGCTGTCCGACATTCGGCCCCCTCGGCCCATGGCTGGCGACGCCGGACGAAATCGCCGACCCGCAGAAACTTTCGATGTGGCTGGACGTCAACGGCGAGCGCATGCAGAGCGGTTCGACCGCGACCATGATCTTCGGCGTCAAGACGCTGGTTTCCTTCATCTCGCAATTCATGATTCTCGAACCCGGCGACGTCATCACCACCGGAACCCCGCCCGGGGTCGGCAGCGGCAAGAAGCCGCCACGATTTCTGAAGCCTGGCGACACGGTCTCCCTCGGGATCGAAGGCTTGGGACAGCAGGCGCAGCGGGTCGTCGCCTGGGGCCAATCGGACTGACGCGGATGCGGTCGTTGAAATCAGCGACCGGCTCGGCGCTCGCGGCGCTTTATGTGCTCGCGTTCGCCGCCGCTTATTTCATCTATCGCGAAAATGCCGGCCAGTTTCTCGCCGACGCGCCGATCATGTTCGTCGCCCTGCCCTACACCCTGACCTTCTTGAAGGTTTTCGGCTCGGTGAATTTGTCCGGCGATGACCTGCGTGAAGTTTTCGCGGCGACGCTGTTCTGCGCGGCCCTCGCCTACGCCGTCGGCGCGCTGGTCGAGGCGCTCGCGAGGGCCGCTTTCAAGTTTTCGCGCGCTCGCTAGCGGCGCGGCCGCGGTCTGGCGCGAAATCCGGCTCGCGTCGCTGCAGGGCTCGCCCGAAGCCTTTTCATCGAACTATGAAACCGAGGCGGCGCGCCGCTGGAAGCCTTCGCAGAACGGCTCGAAACCTCGGTCGTCCTCGCCGCCTGTCGCGAGGCCCGTATCGTCGGCGTGGCGGGCCTCGCGCCACGCCCGGGCACGAAAGAGCGCCATCGCGGATTTCTTTGGGGAATGTATCTGCGGCCGGAAGCGCGCCGGCTCGGCGCCGCCGGTCTCCTGCTGGACGCCATTCTCGCCGAGGCCAGCAAGCGCTTCGAACAGATCGAGCTCGATGTCGCGGCGGGCAATTCCGCGGCGCTGGCGCTCTACGAAAAATTCGGCTTTGAGCGCCTCGGGACGACGCCGCGCGCGCTGAAAACCGCCTCTGGCCGTCAGGACGAAATTCTGATGGTCAAGTTCCTCGACGCGGCCGAGACGTAGCCGCGCTCGCCGAGCACGGCCGGCGCGGAGCGCCTCGGTTCTGCCGATGGGCAATACCTTTCGCTCTAATTGTAAAGTATGTTGAAAGGGCTTTAGATTGCGCACCGTGATTCGGAGGTCGGGATGGACAGCGCGGCGTTTTCGACTTGGCGAGCCGAGATCAGGGTGTTGACGGCAACCCAACGGGGGTTGGCCTTTTTCGATTTGGCGTTGGCCGAAGCCGACGATCCGATCGAACGTCCGGATGACGAAATCGGGCAAACCGCGCAGCCGGATGAAATCGGACGCGCCCCGGCCGCCGTCGCGGCGACTGCCGTCGGGCGCGTTGTCGAGGAGAAGCCCGAGCCGGAATTGCTCTCAAAGGTTGGGCGCGATCGGATCGCTTGTTTTGGCTGTCCTCATTGCGGCGATTTCGCGATCGGCGCCTGGGGCCGCGCGACCGGCATGCCTCGGTATCGCTGCAAGGCCTGCCGGAAGACGTTCACTCCGTTGACGGGGACGCCCTTGTCCGGATTGCACTACAAGGACCGTTGGATCGATCAGGCGCGAGCCTTGATCAGCGCGGAGTCCATCGCGAAGGCGGCGGAGCGTTGCGCGATAGATCACACGACGGCGTTCCGGTGGCGTCACCGCTTTCTTTCCGCTCTCAACCAAGACAAGCCGAAGTCTCTATCGGGCATAGTCGAGGCGGACGAGACATTCATTCTGGAATCTTTCAAGGGCCAGCAGAAAGGTCTCCCGAGACCCTCGCGCAAACGGGGAGGCAAAGCCGTCAAGCGCGGCCTGTCGGAAGAACAAATCCCCGTCATCGTCGCGCGCGACCGCACCGGCGCCACGCTCGACGCCGTCTTGCCGCGGCTCGACGCGGTCAGCCTCACCGCGGCGCTCGGCGGCGTCATGGCCCCGTCGACGGACTTTTGCTGTGATGGAGGATCGGCCATTACGGCGTTCGCGCGGCGCGCCAAGCTCAATATCCACGCCCTGCCCGCGCCGGGCAATCCGCAGCCCGAGGCGCCGGAATATCACATCAACAACGTGAACGCCTACCATGGCCGACTGAAGGAATGGCTCCGGCGCTTCCACGGCGTCGCCACCAAGAACCTTTCGAACTACCTGAGCTGGCGCAGAACGATGGAGGCCCTCGGCG
>JBAQGU010000644.1:0-1557 GCA_049287975.1 Roseiarcus sp. | reverse complement strand
GCGTTATGAGAATGCATTCTACCGGCCGCTGCTCTCGGACTGGACCAATTTCGAGAACTGGAGCGATGCCGGCGCAAAAAATGCCACCGAGCGGGCCACAGGCATCTGGAAGAAGCTGCTCGAGTCCTATGAGCCGCCGCCACTCGATCTCGCGGTTAAAGAAGCGATCGACGCGCATGTCGCCAGGCGCACCGAGGAGATCGGCGGCGCATGAGCGAGATCATGAATGCGCGGATGTATGCCGTTAGCTCTGAGGTCGAGGACGCCTGGCGAGGATTGCTGGAGCGCATCACGGCCGAAGCCGGGGTCGCGCTGAGATATGAGTCGTACCCGGCCCCAAAGCCAATGGAGGACCTCTGGCGTCGGCCGGACCTCGGCTGCGTCTTCATGTGCGGCTACCCGATCGCGCTGAAGCTGGCGCCGGTCGTTCCTATCGCGTCGCCGATCCCGCGCGCCGACTGGGCCACGGGCCGCGCGGTCTATCGCTCCGACCTGATCGTGCGAGCCGACGCGCCCTATGCGACGCTCGAAGATACGTTCGGCGGCCGCGCTGGTTGGACGGTCGCCCATTCCCATTCCGGCTTCAACGCGTTTCGCCATCACCTGCTCGGCTTCCGCACGCAAGAGCGTCCCCGGCTCTATCGCGAGATGGTCGGCGACCTCGTGACTGCGCGGGCCATACTGGACGGCGTCCGCGGGGGCCACATCGATGTCGGTCCGCTCGACGCCTATTGGCATTTGCTGATCCGAAAGCACCGCCCGGAGCTGACGGAAGCCGTCCGCATTCTGACTTCGACCGAGGTCGCGCCCATGCCCGCCTTCGTCGGCTCCGCCTCGGTGTCGGCGGAGATGAATGCCCGTCTGAAGGCTGCTTTTGCGGCTGCGTCGAACCGGCCCTGGTTCGCGGAGTTCGCCGAGGTTCTGCTGTTGGACGGTTTCGCTGTTGTGGACGAGGCGGGTTTCGCCCCGACGCTCGCCTGGGATCGCGAGGCGCGCGCGGCTGGCTACGAACTGCCGGCTTGAGGGGTGAGACTTTCCGCCGCTCTTCGTCATTGCATCTCGCCACGAGATAGTCCGCCGACGAAGTCCCAAAAGTGCTCGTGTAGTAGGTGCTTCAACGATCCGTGGCGCGAGCGGACGAGGCGCGATCAAATCGGCAGTCAAGCGGCGGCAGAACCGTAGTTTGCTTCGCTACGCCAACAAGAAACAGAGAGCACAGCCCCTTCAGGGAAGCCCGCTTTGTCATACCCGCGAAAGCGGGTATCCTGCGGGACGCGACGCGGCGGCGCAAGGCTTGCGCCTGGCGGGAGTAGCAAGCAGCCGAAATTCCTTCAGCGTCGTGGTATCCTGGATGCCCGCGTTCGCGGGCATGACACGGAAACGCCCATCCAGGGTCCGGGTGTTTAGTCCAAGGGGACCGGCCGCAGGCCGGTACGAACTCGCAATGACGAGCTCCTGGCGCCTTGATCCATGGATCGATTGCTGCTTGGGTCTCCGCGGGAAAGCCAGGACAACCCAAATGGTAGAAGAATTTCGAGAGCCCGACGCCATCGATCC
>JBAQGU010000643.1:0-2440 GCA_049287975.1 Roseiarcus sp. | reverse complement strand
CGCTCGTCGTGGGGCTCGCCGTCGCGGCGGCGCTGGCGGCCTGGCTGGCGCCGGCGAGCCTCGCGGAAAAGGATTTCGTCGCGCTGTCCGCCGGCGTGATCTTCGCCGGCAGCTACCTCGCACTCGCTGTGGGACGCATTCCGTTCCTCGTCATCGACCGTGCTGGCGTGGCCCTGGTCGGGGCCTGCCTGATGGTGCTGTCGGGCGCTCTGCCGCTGGAGGACGCGTATCGCGCCATCAATCTCGACACGATCACATTGCTGTTGGGCACGATGATCGTTGTGGCGAACCTTCGGCTATCCGGCTTTTTCGCGATTGCAACGGCTTGGGCAGCGCGCCGGGCGCATGCTCCCATCGTGCTGCTCGCCGCGGTCACGGCAGTCTCGGGCCTGTTTTCGGCGTTCCTGGTGAACGACGCCATTTGCGTGGTCCTCACGCCGATTGTGCTCGATGTGACGCTGGCGCTGAATCGACGTCCCGTTCCCTATCTGCTGGCGGTCGCGATGGCCTCGAATGTCGGCTCGACCGCGACCATCACCGGCAACCCGCAGAACATAATGATCGGCAGCTTTTCCGGCATCGGCTACGGGCATTTTGCCGCCGTGCTGGCGCCGGTGGCCGCCGCCGGGTTGGTTCTGACGGTGGCGTTGATCGCGTTGGCGCATCGGAGCGAATTCCTCGTCGCCGACCGTATCGCGGCGGAGACGCGGCGCGTGCGCGCAAACCGGACGCTCGTGGTGCGGTCTCTGCTGGCCGCGGCTGCGATGGTCGCGCTTTTCTTCGCCGGACAGCCGCCCGCCAAAGCGGCGATCACCATCGGCGGGCTGCTGCTCTTGACGCGACGGGTCCGCAGCGCGCGGGTCTATGCCGAAATCGACTGGTCGCTGCTGCTGATGTTCGCGGGGCTGTTCATCATCGTCGCCGGCGCGCAAAAAATGCTGCTGACGCCGTCGGTGGTGGAAGCGGTGGGCGGTCTGCACCTGGAGCGCCTGCCGATGCTGAGCGGCGCTACGGCGGTCATGTCCAACATCGTCAGCAATGTTCCCGCCGTGCTGGTGTTGAAGCCATTCGTGCAGACACTGCCTGATCCCTCGCGCGCTTGGCTAACGGTGGCGATGGCCGCGACGCTCGCCGGCAATTTCTCGATACTCGGCTCTATCGCCAACTTGATAGTTGTGCAGCGCGCGGCGGCGCGTGGCGTGGCGATCGGTTTTTGGCAGTATTTCATCGTCGGCGCGCCGCTGACCGTCCTGACCATTGCGGTCGGCACCTGGTGGCTGATGCGGTAGCCGCAACGTCATCGGCGCGAAGGCGGGAATCAAGAGTGACGACCGCGCCTGCCGCCAAGCGCGGATGACGGATCGCGCTAGCTAGGGACGCCCATGCTGAGCTCCCTCCGGCAGCGTATCAGGCGATCCACCTCACCGGCACTTCCAGCGCGCGCGCCAGCCGTTCCAGCGTTTCCGGCGCGCCGGATCGGCGGCGGTTTTCGATATCTGAGAGATAGCCCTGTCCGACCGCCGCCTTGGCGGCGAGGGCGGATTGGGTGAGACCGCGCCAGCGCCGCAAGGCTTTGAAACGGCTGAGGCCTTTCAGCATGTCCGCGCTCACCGGCGCCGGCAACACGCCCTCGGGATCGCTCGCGAGTTCGGCCTTGCGCGCCTTGTAAATCGCGATGTCGTCGATGTCCTCGTCATGGGCGGCCGCAAGCAGTCGCTCATATTCCTGGCGCGGAATTACCACCATTTCGTCGCCGGAAGGCGTTCGGATGATTTGGGGGCCGTCCAATGCAAGTCTCCTAACGCCTCAGATAGGTCGTGGTCTCGCGCTTACCTATATAGATCGCGAGAATCGTTGTGGCGTCTTCGTCGAAAATGACGCGATATCGGCCTATCCTGAGCCGAAAGCCGTCCATGCCCGAAAGCCGCTTCACGTCGCCCTTTCCAGCCATGGCATACCTGATCAATCCGACATCACGAATTCCCGCGCGTCCTCGGGCAGCGTGCGGATTCCGACGAAGCCGGCCACCAATTCCAATAGGAAGCCGGCCACCGATTCCGATTTGAAGCCGGCCGGGATTCCGATTTGATGCCGGCCACCGAGCGTTCGCTTCCGCGGATCGGGGCGATCGTGAAAGAAGTTGTTGCTCAAAAACGAGAGAGCACGGCCGAGCCCAAGGAGCACGAATTGGCGCTTGCGCCGCATCGCGGCGACGGCCCCGATCCACGCCTTGTCGAGTTGGTGCGTCTTTTGGCTCGCCGGGCCGCTCAGGAGTGGTACAAACAAGTTGCCGAGCAACGCCGTTCCGAGCGCTCCTGAGAATTCTGGAGTTCGCTTCATGAAGGTCGCGCTTTACGCCCGCTACTCTACCGATCGTCAGCGCGACGCCTCCATCGCT
This sequence comes from Roseiarcus sp., assembly GCA_049287975.1. Classification (GTDB taxonomy): domain Bacteria; phylum Pseudomonadota; class Alphaproteobacteria; order Rhizobiales; family Beijerinckiaceae; genus Roseiarcus. The sequence goes on along the minus strand of JBAQGU010000643.1, from coordinate 42 downwards.
GATCAGTTCCGCGTGTGCCCGGCTCACGCCGAGAAACAGGGC
>JBAQGU010000642.1:0-10074 GCA_049287975.1 Roseiarcus sp. | reverse complement strand
TGGCAGCGGCGCGAGAATCGCGCGCCGCCTCCGAGCAGCGGCTTGAGGGCGCGCGCCAGCGGCGCGAGCAACTGTTGCATGCGATCACGAACGAACTCGAGACCGACGTGCACGGCCTCGCGGCCTTCGCGGGGCTCGAGGCCGGCGAGGCGGCGCCAGATGCCGCGGGCGTGACGCGCAAGCTGGACAGCCTGAAACAGGAGCGGGAGCGGCTCGGGGCGGTCAATCTGCGCGCCGACGAGGAACTCGCCGCGGTCGAGGCGAGCCGGGAGAAGATGATCGCCGAGCGCGAGGACCTGACCGAGGCGATCAAGCGGCTGCGGCATGCGATCCACAATCTCAACCAGGAGGGTCGCGAACGTCTCCTCGCCGCCTTCGACGTCGTCAACAAGCATTTCGGCGAGTTGTTCGCGACCCTGTTCGAGGGGGGAAAAGCGCAACTGCAACTGATCGAATCCGACGATCCGCTGGAGGCGGGGCTCGAGCTCCTCGCCCAGCCGCCGGGCAAGCGGCCGCAGACGCTGACGCTGCTCTCCGGCGGCGAACAGGCGTTGACCGCGATGGCGCTGATCTTCGCGGTGTTCCTGACCAACCCCTCGCCGATCTGCGTGCTCGACGAAGTCGATGCGCCGCTCGACGATTACAACATCGAACGCTTCTGTGATCTGCTCGACGAGATGAGCCGCCGCTCCGAAACCCGCTTCGTGACGATCACCCACAACCCGATCACGATGGCGCGCATGGACCGCCTGTTCGGCGTCACGATGGCCGAGCGCGGGGTCAGCCAGATCGTGTCGGTCGATCTGGCAACGGCCGAGAAGTTCCTGGAGGCGAGCTGAGCCGGTTGGGCGATCGGTGTACGGGAGAGGCCTGGCTATTCCGACGGCGGCTATGGCACAGTGGGGATTTTCCGGTTTTGTGCGATTTCAAAGGGTTGCGAGGCGGAAAATTTTCCTTCGACTTCATTGCGGAGGGGCTAGTTTAAGTCGCAGGGACTTTCACGAACCGCGTTTTCCGTCATGGCCATCCACGTGACCAGCTTCGGGCCAGCCCGAAATCAGCCGGCGCCTCCTGGAGTGGACGACCGGGACAATCCGCGGATCAAGTCCGGGGACGGGCGTGACGGAGTTACGCCCTATCCCAGCCCGAGGGGAGATCCGCGGTGGCGACGTTTCCGAGATTCTTTCGCAGTTTTGTACGATTTCAAGGGGTTGCGAGGCGGAAAATTTCGCCTCGTCATTCTCTTCGCTCGTCGACGGGACACGCGCACGGTCAACTGCGCGCCCGTGTACCACATCTTGTGGGTTCGAGGCTTCCGAGACCCTACCATTTACGGGCGCGGATTCAATCTTTTCAAGCCGTTGCGGCGCCATTTCGGGGCGAGTCCGTTTGCCGTCAGCCTCGCCCCGAGTCGCTGCGGCGGTCGGCTGCGGGGGCGAGGGAATTCGGGCCTGCGCGAAGCCGTGATAGCGGTTGAGTTCGCTCGTCAGCCTCAACAGTTTGAATGCGAGACGAAGCACTAAATCTAGACTAAATCTAGACTAAGCTGAGTCAAGGGTATAAAGCCTACTGCCACGGGTTGTGTTTGTCGACCAGTCAGAACTTTCGGAGGTTTATACAATTAACGCCGAAGAAAGACCATAACGTTCTCATAGTAACAAGGAACTACATTCGAGGACTTCCAATGCTGGGACAACTGTTGTGAGGCAATTTCCTGAAAATAGTACTGGTTTTTTTCGAATTTGTTTATCCAGTACGAGTGCGGCTGCTCGTTGACATGATCAGTACCAGCTTGACCCGGGGTTGCTGCCGACATGACGACGAGCGGTGACAGTTTGCATAATAAATCAACATACCTGTTGGCGACCCATGGCGGCAAATGTTCGGCAACTTCAAAGCTCGTAGTGAGATCGTACGACTTATTATTTAAGTTGTCTTTCTCAATATTGAACTTCATGACTGACAAACGTCGGTTCCTGCAGTAGGTAAGGCCTGCTTCAGAGTACTCCAACCCGTGCACCTCACAATGCAGCATTCTGAAAGCTTGTAACAAGGCACCGGTTCCGCATCCAACGTCGATCACTGTTTTGGGTTGGAAGCGATCCACTATTGACGCGGCCATCACATCAGCGCTTCGGGCAGAGTCCGCTTCAACGATCATATCATAGTAGCGCTTGTCGTAAATATTATCGTGAGACGCAATCATGTGGCGCACGAGGCGCGCGATTTGGAACAGCCGTGAACCTTTCACCGAGTTTGGAATGAAAGCCGAAGAGACGCGCGAAAATGCGTCCATTTAAGGACTCCCTTTTGAACAAGATCGGCCGGTAAGCCGATAACGACGTTGTGACGGAATCTTGCCCGCGCGACAAGCCTCCATTGTCGGTCATTGGCGACTCGCCCGATCTGAACCCGATCAACCAAGCCTTCGCCAGGCTCCAACCCCTTTTGACATTTGGTCGCCGGTCAACTCGAATGTGCACGCGTTGTTACCGACCGTAACTTTCGAACGCTTTCTGCTGAAACGAAGGGTACCAGTCGTTCAGTTCTGTTTCGCTCATGTCAAGAACCGGGTCTATCCAGCTGAAAGCAAACATTATCCCGCGAGCATTCGGAAAAGACCATGTTCTCCGATATACGTCTTTGGCCAGCAAAATAAAGAACCGGCGAGCCATCATTCGACGCAAATTGCGGCGCGAGCGGCTTACGTCCGTGCTATGCAGCCTGTGCAAAGCGACCTGATTGAGGTTGCGGAAGGCGGCCAACAGAAAAAGGCTCAACCGGCCGCCCTTGCTGCCGACATGACAGACTCGCGCGTCGCCGGCGACGAGCAGCGGGCCGAGTCTCGAGGCCCGATAGCTCATGTCGGTATCCTCCTCCGCCGCGTAGGAGCGCAGCATTTCGGAAAACGGCTCCTTCAGGCATGTCGCGCGACGGAAAGTCATCCCAAAGCCGACCAGCAGGCGGACGAGTCCGACTTTGAGGCGCCGCACCTCCTCAGGCATCAAATGTTTCGGGTAGTCCTCGTCATAAGGCACGAAGATATTCTCGGCGTCGAGCGCTCGCCGGATCATGCGGGCGACCGTACCGTAACTCTTGGTCCCGGCATGCTCGCTGGGCCTGACAGCCTCGGGATCATCCGGCCAGTCGGGGGGAACCGGCTCATGGGCCGCCATGACGCCGGCGACCTGCGCGTTGATGTCGGCCTCGTAAACCTTCATGATCTGTTCGGCGCAGTCGGGGTACATGAGCGCGTCATCGTCGAAAAAAAAGACGACCTCGCTCTTCGTCAATTTGAAGCCCTGGTTTCTCTGCCAGGGCAAGGCTCGCAGTTCGGCCTGCACATATCGCCACCGAATAAGGGGGTGGCGCGAAGCGAGATTGGTCAGGATTTCGTCACGAGTCATTTCCCACCCCGCGCTGGCGTCGACGACCACGATCTCGGCGGGCGGCCGCGTTTGCTGCGCCGCCAGACGCAGACAACGCGCAAGGATATGCTCACGATTATAGGTGGCGACGACCAAGGCCCAATCCATCAGCCCCTCCTCGGCGGGATTCAGTGATCCAAGGCCCCGGCATGCCGCTCCGATTTAAATGCCCTTGGACAAGGCCAGGAAGAGGTCGGCTTCTGCGGGCCGATTTCAACTACTCAGCATTTTTCTTAGCGGGAAAGAATCAAAGGACGTCCCGAAGCCAAAAATCCACCGCAGCCACTCCCAAAAAGCAATCATCATGAACATTGCGATCGTGATACTCAGATCCTGCCTCGCATAAGAAAAGCGCTGGCGTTTCTGGCCGACCCAGACGGGGAAATAGCGACAGGCTTCGATCAGGGAGACCGCCATGACGGCGCAGGGGAAGCCATAGAGCTTGAAGCTGAGGGGCAGGCCGACCAGGAGAAGGATGAACTTCAGGCTGTTGGAGACGGCCATGTAGGACGGGGCTCCCACCCCGAGCAGCGTCGATTCGTTGAGACTGGCGACGACAAAAAACCACGACCCAATAGCAAGAACGGGGAGCATCCACCCGGCCGCCTGATAGCGCTGATCATAGATGAGTGCAATTGCCAGATCCGAGCCGGCGATCAGCAGTGAGCAGCCGAGTGCGGCCAGCAAAAGGAATCGGGCGCGGATCGAGACGAGGCCCGCGCGCAATGTCTCGCGCGGTGTATTCGAGTGGGAAGCGACGAAGGGGAACACGACGGTGTTACCCAGGCGCCCGGCAATTGCATTCAAGAGTTCGGCAATGGAGCGCGCGATGCTGTAGATGCCCAGGACCTCGAGCGGGACAACCTTGGCGAAGTATAGTCGATCGAAGTTCGTCGAGAGAAAGTAAACGATTGAACTGAGAAATATCCACTTTCCGAAACTCACGATCTCATAACCAAATTTCTTGTTCAGCAGGAATCGATGTTTGATCTCGGGCAACAGAAAGTAACTTGTACCGGCGGTCACTGCGGAGGTGAATAACCCTCCAAAAATTAGAGCCCATACCGTTCGGTTAAAGTACGCGATCAAGATTACCATAGGTGTTAAGAAAAGTCCTAGAATGAGTTGATACGCGTTCAATTTTACAAATAGCAGTCTCTTCTGTAATATAACAGGACTCATTGAGGTCAAACCGGAAGTGATCGTTGCGATGCCCGTTACCGGCAGCAAATATACAAGGATCGGCAGATCGTAGAAACGCGCCAGAGGGACGCTCGCTGCGACGATCACCAACCATAGGAGTACGCTTCGAATGATCTGCAAAGTCCACGCGGTATTGTAATAATCCGGTTCATTTGCATCCGGGCTGTAGATTATATTTTGCGCGATGCCCAAGTCCGATATCAGCTCGATTCCAACTCTGAGCGTGTTGACAATCGCCATAAGGCCGAAGAGCTGCGGAGCGAGGAAACGCGTCAAGAAAATATTCGAAACAACGCGGAGGACTAGCACGGCGCCGAACCCGCCGACGGTCCAGAAAGCGCCGCGCAGAAGAATGCCGACAGATACCTTCATGGCCGAATTTCCCGTGGGACGGGTTCAAGTTCGGCAACGCCAGGAATCCGCGAAGCAGGCGCGGATCGAGGTCTTATTCGAACGGCATCTTTTCTCATGCGCTCCTCACGGGCGAGCTGATTGCTATCCCGACGGATAACGCCAATAGAATGCAATAAACATTTTGTACTCGTAATGTGATGAACAGCCGCTCATAGAGGCTGTGCGCGTATATGATGCACAAACTGATAGCAATCCTCAGAAGCAGGTCGGCCCTCCGGTCAATGTGATAGCGCCAGGCCCGCCGGGAGAGATTCTCGATGAGACGCTCCTCGAAATCGACTTCGACATTTCTGAAACTCACGTTGTCCTCGAATACGAGCACATTCCGGAGGTTGTCCCGTTGGGCAAAATCCAGCACGTTAAGATGACTCATAAAGCATCCTTGCACGCCGATGCTTACAAAGTTGGCCTGATCGGTCGGACACGTGGCCGTATAAAATGGGACTTTTTCGTTTCGGAACGCTCATCCCAGGCGACGAAACTCATGCTCGACCTCACGACGCCGATCGACGCGGTCCTTCAGGTTTATGATGTAGGAACGATCGAAGTATTCGACTATTCTCTTCATATGATGTCCCAAAATCGATGCGCGGGAAGCCCGTAGCACATCGTCGGGTCAATGTCCCTCTCTCCCGGCATTGACGTCGCCAACCCGGGCGGAATAGAGACTTTTGATGAGCAAGGCGGCGCGGTTTTGGTCGGTACAGAGCGTGGTCACCTTGGGCAGTCTGTTGTCTGCAGCAAATGCTGCTTCCGCCCATTATGATCCGGTCAGCGCCACGCTGGCGTCCGAAACGCAAGGAGCGGCTCTGCAGTTCATTTGCGACTTTTGGAAAGCCGACCCGAGCCAGGACTCCACGACAGAAGATACGGCGTCCCCGGCCGAGGCCGGCAAAGCCTCTGGATCTGCAACCGGTTCGGCTCTAACGATTGCGAACGGGGCCACCGTCGAAATCGACGGTCGGAGCGATCAGTCCGTGACTTTTGCCGGGACGACGGGCACGCTGAAGCTCGAGGACCCGCAGGGTTTCACCGGGCTGATCTCGGGGCTTTCGGGCGTCGACGCCATCGATCTCTCCGGCTTCGTATACGGCGCGAACGTCACCGCGACCTACCTTGGCAACGCGACCGGCGGCACTCTGACGGTGACCGACGGCGCCAAGACGACGCGCATCGCGCTCTCCGGAAATTACCTGTCGTCGACCTGGACGCGCTCCAGCGACGGCAAGGGCGGCACGACCGTCGTCGATCCCACGACCTCGACCAATTGGCAGGACCTCAAGGTCGGCGGCGGCGGCTATGTCAGAGGCCTGGATCTCGCTCCCGACGGCGCGATGATCGGGCGCACCGACACCAATGGCGCCTATTTGTGGACCGGCTCCCAATGGCAGCAGCTCGTCACGTCTACCAGCATGCCGGGCGCCTTCGATTTCGCCGGCGGAGGCGTCTACGAGATCCAGATCGCGCCGAGCAACTCATCTATCATGTACATGATGTATGACGGCTATGTGTTCAAGAGCACCAACAAGGGGACGACTTGGACACAGACCACCCTTGCCCAACAGTCGGCGAACGCGAACGGCTCTCATGCCCAATGGGGGCAGAAGATGGCGATCGACCCCATCAATCCCAACATCGTCTATGTGGGAACCGAAGGCGGAGGGATGTTCGTCACGACCAACGGCGGCCAGACCTGGTCGAAGGTGTCTGCGGTGCCCGCGGCCGGCTCGGCCGGCATTACCGGGATGCTCTTCGATCCGGCCGCCGGCGGCGTGGTCAATGGGGCGACGCAGACCATTTTCGCTTCGAGCTATGGCAACGGCGTCTATGAAAGCACCAACGGCGGGACAACATGGTCGGCGTTGACCGGCGGCCCGACTCAAGTCGAAAACGCGGCCGTCTCGAGCACCAGCGTCTATTATGCGGCTGACGGCAACATTCTTTGGAGCTACGCGAACGGCAAATGGACGCAATTGTTAAGTCAGTCCGGCGCGGTCCAGACGGTTGCGGTCAATCCGTCCAATCCCAATGAAATCGCCGTCGTAGGCGTGAGCGGCTGGATCGATGTCAGCTACAACGGCGGCTCGACCTGGCAAGGCTTTGCCGGCTGGGTCCCTCCAACCCTGACGTCTACCGACATCCCGTGGCTCGCCCAGGCGAACACGTCCGGGTCCACTATATATCTCGACATTGGAGGGGTGGCGTTCAGCCCGACGAATCCAAACCAGTTGATCGCGACAGCCGGGACCGGCGTGTGGAGCATGAACGTTCCCCCGACGTCCGGAACCTGGTCGGCAGATCAAAACCTCACCTGGAACGACATGAGCGCCGGTATTGAGAATCTGGTCGCCAACGAAATCATCGCGCCGCCGGGCGGCGATCCGGTGCTCGCCTCCTGGGATCGTCCCTTCTTTGATATCAGCAACCTAAACGCCTATCCCTCGACCTACGGCCCCGTCAACTCGGACAATATCGTCGCCGGATGGTCGGTCGACTACGCCTCCTCCAACCCGAGCTTCATCGTCGGCCTCGCCGACTGGTGGGGCACAGAGCAATCGGGCTACTCCACCGACGGCGGCCAGACCTGGACGAATTTTGCAAGCGACATCCCCGGCGCCGACTCGTCTTTCATGGGAGGAACGATCGCTGCAAGCACACCGCAAAACATCATCTGGGCGCCGGCGGATGGCAACCAGCCTTATTACACGCTCAATGGCGGCGCCACCTGGAACCCGATAACTCTTCCCGGCGTGACCAGCTGGAGCGGCTTCGACTGGGCCTATTACCTTGACCAGCGGTCGGTGACCGCCGACAGGGTGCTCGCCAATACCTTCTATTTGTATGATCCCGGTCAGGGGGTGTTCGAAACCACCAATGGCGGGCAAAGCTGGACAAACGTCCACCCTGGATATATCGAAAGCAACACTTCATGGGCAGGCTACAATTCATCGATCCAGTCGGTCCCCGGCGAAGCCGGCAACCTTTTCTATACCGGGGGACCACAGGGCACGCTCGGCTCCACGCCGACAAGTGAACCTTTTTATCGTTCGACCAACGGCGGCGCGACCTGGACAGCTATTCCCAATGTGGAGGAAGTTCTTACCTTTGGTTTCGGCGCAGCGGCGCCGGGGCAGAGCAACCCTGCTCTTTACATCGTGGGATGGGTCAACAATGTTTTCGGCATCTGGCAGTCCAACAACGCCACCAACCCCACCGTCACCACACCAACATGGGTCAACCTGGGAACCCAGCCAACCGGATCGCTTGATGAAATCAAGACCATATCGGGTGACATGAACGTCTATGGCCAAGTCTATGTCGGCAATAGCGGTGGTGGCTATCAAGTTCTGGTCGCGCCTCCTTCGGTGGTCGGCGTCACCGCCGCGGGCGCTGGAATCACGAACAATGCGGGCACGATCGGCGCGGGAACGGCCGTCACCTTCACCGTCGGTCTGACGGCGACCGTCACCGTCGCCGGCGGCGCGCCGACCCTGAGCTTGAACGACGGCGGCACGGCCACGTATGTCAGCGGTTCGGGCACGAATGCATTGGTCTTCAGCTATACCGTGGGTTCCGGGCAGAGCACCTCGGGCCTCGCCATCACCGGCGTCAACCTGCCGAGCGGCGTCACTGTTCAGGACGATGTGGCCACAGCCGCCGTCCTCACAGGCGCGGATACGACCTTCACCGGCCTAATCGTCGGCGCAGGAGGCAGCGCGCCGACAATCACGGGAACGCTCGCGGGCCAGACGACGACTTCGGAGGCGGCGGTCAAGCCGTTCTCCGGCGTGACGATCGGGGACGCCAATTCGGGGGCGAGCGACGCGCTGACGATCACCGTCACCGGGGCTGGCGGGACCCTGTCGGGGACTGGGCTGACCGGGGGAACCGGCGGCGTCTACACGCTGACCGGAACGGCGGCGGCCATCACCAGCGAACTCGACGCGCTGAGCTTCACGCCGAACGCGGGATCGCCGGGGACGAGCTCGACCACGAACTTCCAGCTGAGCGACCTCAGCAGCGCCTATGCGACGGCGACGGTCAACACGACGACCAGCGTCGTCGACACTGATCCGGCCGGCCCGTTATCATTGAGCGTCGCTCAGGCGACCGCGCTGGAGACCGCCGGCGGTTCGGCGCCCTCAGGCGATGGCGGGACGCTGTCGGACACGGCGGCGAACATCGAGGGGCTGACAGCCGCCCAGATCGGCGGGCTCAACGCGATCGGCGTCACCGCGATCGCGGCGACGAACGCGTCCGTCTCGTTGACCTCCGCTCAGGCGGTGGCGCTGGAAACCGCCGGCCTCAAGGTTTCGGCTCCATCGGGCGATACTGTGACGCTGTCGGACACGGCGGCGAACATCGACGGGCTGACGCCTACCCAGATCACGGGACTCGACGCGATCGGCGTCACCGGGATCATAGCGAGCGGGGCAGTCATATTGAGCGTCGCCGAGGCCATGGCCTTGGAGACCGCTGGCCTCGCGATTTCGGATCCGACGTTGTCGGATACGGCAGTAAAGATCGAGTCGCTGACGGCGACCGAAATCCTCGGGCTCGACGCGATCGGCGTCACCACGATCGCGGTGACGAACGGGTCGGTCTCGTTCAGCGTCGCTCAGGCGATAGCGCTGGAGACTGAAGGCCTGAAGGTTTCGGCTCCGACGGGCGATTTCGTGACGTTGTCGGATACGGCGGCGAACATCGCGACCCTGACGGCCGCGCAGATCGCAGGGCTCGAGGCGATCGGCGTCACCGCGATCGTGGCGACGAACGCGTCCGTCTCGTTGAGCGTCGCTCAGACCAGCGCTGTCACTACCGCCGGCCTTTCGGTCGGCGCGCCCGCAAACGACACGGTCACTGAACACAACGCCGACGGCAGTTACAACGTCCACTATTACACGACCGGCACGTTCCAGGGCGTCAGCTACGCCTCCTACGACAACGCCTATACGTCATCCGGCTTCCGCGACCTCTTTACGGTCTACGGCGCCGGAGGCAACGTCCTGGCCTCGGAGAGTTTCGCGAC
>JBAQGU010000641.1:0-11923 GCA_049287975.1 Roseiarcus sp. | reverse complement strand
GGCCCGTGAGTGCGCCGCAAATGATGTAGGCTGCCGCAATGACACGGCGCGTATTGATGCCGGAATAGCGCGCCGCCTCTTCATTCTTGCCGACCGCGAAGAGATAGCGGCCAAAAACCGTGCGATGCAGCACGATGCCCATCACGATCGCGACCAGCGCGAAGGCAATGAACGTGTGCGGGACAACGCCGTAAAGCTTCCCCTTCGTCAGCCAGTCGAGCCAAGGGTAGGTCTCGCCGAAGGCAAAGCCAGCATTGCCGTCGCCGGTGATGTAGCGTGCGACGCCGCGATAGATCAACAAGCCGCACAAGGTCACGACGAAGGGCTGCATCTTCATGCGCGTGACGAGGAAGCCGTGGATCGAGCCGAGGATCATCCCGCCGGCGACCATCAGCAGCACCGCAATCGCCCAGTGCACCTGATAGGTCACGAGGAGATCGATGAACAGGACGCCCAGCAGCGCGAACTCCGAACCGACCGACAAATCGATGCCGCCGGTAATGATGACGAAGCCTTCACCGATCGAAAATATGCCGAACAGGCCGACCTGATTGGCCGTGTTGGAAATATTTATCTGCGACAGGAAGCGCGGATTGAGGAACGCGACCACGGCGGCGACGACCAGGATGAGAATGAAGAGGCCGAGGTCCTTCTTGAGCATTGCCAGTCGCCGATCTCAGTTGCGCCGATCAGTTGATTGTGCCGCCGACCGCAAGCTTCAACACATTGTGCTCGCTGAAGTCAGCGCGACCGAGGAAGCCGCTGATCCGCCCCTCGTGCATGACGGCGATCCGGTCGCTGACGCCGATCACTTCTTCCATATCGCTCGATATCATCAGGATGGCGACCCCGGCGTCGGCGAGCTCCCGCATGATTTCGTAGATCTCGCTCTTCGAGCCGACGTCGACGCCACGGGTCGGCTCATCGAAAATAATGACACGCGGACGCATCGAAAGCCACTTCGCCAGCACGACCTTTTGCTGATTGCCGCCCGAGAGCGTGCTCACCTGGTCGCCGACGTCGGGAACCTTTATGCGCAGCCGCCGACGCTGCTGCTCGGCATTGGCCATCTCGGCGCTCGCCTGCACGAACGTGGCATGCGCGTACGATGCGAGATCCGGCAGCGAAATATTCTCCGTGATCGATACGTCGAGCAGCAGGCCCGAGCGCTTGCGGTCCTCGGGGATCAGATAGATTCCGCGGTCGATCGCATCGCGTGGCGATCCGACGACGATCGGCTGCCCTTCGAGGCGAATGGCGCCGGTGCGAGGACGGTCGATGCCGAAGACGGCACGGGCGAGTTCCGTCCGCCCGGAGCCGATGAGGCCCGCAAGGCCGAGGATTTCACCTTTGCGCACGCTCAAGCTCACGGGGTGTTCCGGATAGGTCGATGTGCGCATCGCCTCGATATCGAGCATGGTCGAGCCGGGTGGCGCGGCCGGCGGCGCGTAGAGCGATTTGAGGTCGCGGCCGATCATCAGACGGATCATCGCGTCATGGTGGATCTGCTGGCGGTCGAGCGCGCCGACCGTGCAGCCGTCGCGCAGCACCACGACGCGATCGGCGCATTGCTCGATCTCGTTCAGTCTATGCGAAATGAAGATGACGCTGACGCCGCTCGTCTTGAGGGCGGCGACGACCTCGAGCAAGCGGCTCGTCTCGGTGAGCGTCAGACTCGACGTCGGCTCGTCCATGATGACGAGCCGGGCATCGAAGGACAGCGCCTTGGCGATTTCGAGCAGCTGTTGCTGGGCGATCGACAATTCGGAGACGGGCGTATCGGGCCGGAAGTCGACGTTGAGACGGTCGAGCAGCGGCTGGACGCGACCGTATATCGCCTTGCGATCGACCAGCTTCAGCGGGCCGCCCCAGAGCGGCTCCCGGCCGATGAAGACATTGGCGGCCACGTCGAGATTGTCGAAAAGATTGAGTTCCTGGTGGACGAAGGCAATGCCGGCGGCCGTCGCCTCGTTGACGTTGAGCGAGGCGCTCTCGGCGCCGTCGATGCGGATCATGCCCTTGGTCGGCGCAACGACGCCGCCGAGCACCCGCATCAAAGTCGATTTGCCTGCGCCATTCTCGCCGATGAGCCCGATCACTTCGCCCGGCGCCACGAAAAGACTGACGTCCCTCAGCGCCACCACGCCCGGATAGGTCTTGGAGATCGAAACGAGCTCGAGAAAGGGGGCGGCGCCGGGCAAGATCGTATGGGTCTCTTCGATGCTTCGTCTCGATGAACTGGGACCGCCCATTTTCGGCGCGTCGTTCGAACTGAAGGGGCCTTCTCCTCTCCCCGCTTCTTGCGGGGAGAGGCAGGGTGAGGGGCCTGGGTGAGTAGCCCGACCGTCGAAACCGCACGATCATCCGTGCGAACTCGTCGTTATCTCAAGGGTTTGCCGCTAGTTGAACAGGTGCGGCCAATCACCTCACCCGACCTCTCCCCGCGAAGAGGCGGGGAGAGGAGAAGACGGCGCCCATTTTCAAAGGCACAGTCGCTAAAGCCTACTTCGCGCCCGTGCGCTGCTTCAACTCGGCCCAGAAGCTGTCGACATTGGTCTTGTCGATAATCTTGGTCGGGATGATGATGACCGGATCGGCGGGAATGACCGACTTGTCGCCACCGACATATTTGGCCATCAGCTTCATGCCTTGATAGCCCCACTCATAGGGCTGCTGCACGACGGTGCCGATGATCGAGCCTTCCTTGACGCCGCCGAGCGTAACCGGATCTTCGTCGAACCCGACGATCTTGATCTTGCCGAGCTGACCGGCTTCCTTCACCGCCTCGTAGATGCGCGGCGTATTGTAGGAGTAGAAGCCGATGAAGCAGGTGACTTCCGGATGGGCGGTCATCGCATCTTCGACGTTGTGCTTGGCGCGAGCCTGGTCGACGTCGTCAGCACGAACGTCGACGAGCTGGACCTTCGAGCCCTTGATCGTCTCGCGTACGCCTTCGATGCGCTCACGCGCATTGTCGGCGGCCGGCAGACCGACGAAGCCCATGCACTTGCCGCCGTCGGGCAGCGCCTTGAGGGCGAGCTCGCCCGCCTGCTTGCCGGCATCGGTGTTGCTCGAGCCGATGTAGGCGATGCGCTTGGTTTTCGGCGCGTCGCTGTCGGTGGTGAACAACGGGATTTGCTTGGCGACGTTGTCGAGCGCTTCCGTCTCGGTCTTCGGGTCGACGGCGCTGACCATGATGGCGGCAACACCCGAGGCGACGAGGTCGTCCATCAAGCGCTGCTGGGCCGCCGTGGTCGCCTGCTCGGGATATTTGAGCACGAGATTGTAGTCGGGCAGCTCGCCCTGCGCCTTCTTGATGCCGGCTTCTGCATTCTTCCAGAAATCGGAGGCGCCGTTCACGACGAAGGCCAACGTCTTCTTGCCAGCAGCTTGCGCGCCTGCCGAAAACGCCATCGTAAGGCCGATGGCGACACCGGCCAATAGTATCTTCTTCATGCAATCCTCCCTTTCCCATACGCGCTGGATTATCTACCCCGACGGGCGCTGCGCTTACGTCGCCGTTCGAGAGCTCCCGCGCCGAGCCGAACTGCCCGACCTCTTGCGCGGATAAAGTCATACTTGTCGAACCGACATAAGCGGATCTTCGCGCCGCGGTCAACGACCGCGATGCCGCAGCAAACGACGCAGACGTCCGCGGCGACGCAGCCTTCCAGCTCCGTCGTCGGTGGAGTACGGCCGCGGCGAACCACAGCGTATCCTTGAACGGCGAAAGGCGCGCCGTGGCGTGGACGATCGCGTGCGCCCGCAAGAGGTCAGCCGTCGCGCGACGTCGCGCGGGAGCGGTAGTTCTTGTCGATGCGCTCCATCAGATAGTCGCCATAGACGACGGGGGCGTACTTGGGTTGGGCGCTCGCCGCGACGCAGGAGGGAAAGGCGACGATCCGCGAGTCCAGTCCGCCAGCAAAGCCCACGCGGCGTTCATCGAGTCGTGCTGTTCGCAAAACCAGCAGAAGTTCAGCCTGACCGTCATGGCTCTCGCGTGCTTTCCGCTCTGCGGAGCAGATAGGTGTCCATAATCCAGCCTTTCTCTTTCCGCGCCTGGCTCCTGATTCTCACTATGTCGCCCATCACTTCAGAGAGCTTACCTGACACCAGTATTTCGTCCGCCGTACCAAGATAGGCGCCCCAATGAATGTCGAGATCTTCCGAATCCAATCGCTTGAATGCCTGATCGCCATCGAGCATGACGACGACGCTGTCGAGATTGTCAGGGAACCCTTCGGCGATCCTGCGGCCAGTGGTGATCAGAACCGGCTCACCTATGCTGTTTAGGGCGATGCGATGTTGCGCGGCCAGCGCTTGCACCGCAGTGATGCCGGGGATCACCTCATATTCGAGCGCGAAGCCTTTGGAGAGTATCCTCTTGATGATCCGCAGGGTGCTGTCATAGAGTGTCGGGTCTCCCCAGACGAGGAAAGCGCCGCATTCTCCCTCGGCCATTTGCTCCATGAAGAGGCGGGTATAGTTCGCCTGCAGCTTGGCGTGCCACTCGTCGACGCTGCATCGATAGTCATGGCCTGCTTCGGTTCGTCGCGGCGTGTCGAAGGCAACCGTCCTGTATCGGACGTCGCGAATGAAGCGCTGGCAGATCTCCTCCCTGAGCCGACGCAGAGCGGCCTTCTCTGCACCTTTGTCAGGGACAAAGAAGACATCGACCCGATTGAGTGCGTCGACCGCCTGGATGGTCACATAGTCAGGATTTCCGGCGCCGATGCCGATGAGGAGGATTTTGCGCATTCATCCCTCGCGATACGGGTTGCAGAAGCCGGTGTGGCCCATGGGCTTCAGCATATCACGCGACGCTCTATGGTGACGCGCAAGGCGCGTGGCAGCTCGCCCGCGCCCCAGCGGAGGGGGGCCGCCAACGCCAAATGCGCGCAAGCCGAAGCAGGCAAAGCCGAACGTCCCGGGCCGGGGCGAGATGCTCCTGCCGATCCCGGCAAGAAGGCGGCAGAGGAAACGAAGCCCGCGTCTTTTTCTACGCCGCCACGGAGGGCGGCCTGGTGCCGCCCGTCGCAGTGCGGATCGAGAAGGTCTTCGACGCCGACAGGCCACCACGAATGCCGCGCGCCGGCGTAGGAGGCGAGGATCAGGAACCCGTCTTCGCCCTCCGCGAAAATTCACCCCTGGCGAGCGGCCCTCGGTGGAGCAAGGACTGGACGTCTGACCTACACTCAATGCAGGACTTTCGTAAAACTCCACGAGCCAGGACCAAGTCGCGTAAAACTGTACCTGAAACCACCCTTGTTGCAATTCAACCATAAATTGTTCGTCGACGTCCGATCAGCGTCAATAATCGTTTCCGCCGATGCGATCGTGTCGCAGCGGTAACTATGTGCTCGCGCGACCCCCAGCATCGCGGCGACGAGCGGGCCAGCATTGTTGAACGCATCGGGAAAGATGGCGCGATCTTCCACCGGCAACCCCAGGGCGCGCAGGGATCGAGCGACCGCGTCGGGCGCCAGGCGGTACTCCGGTTGCTCGAAAACCTTCGGAGCGTGATCGGCGCCGGCATCCAATTCACGTTGGGCCTTCTCGAGAAGACTTGGTTCGCGAAACCAAAATTGAATGGCTACGAGTGCGACCACCACGACCGCCCCAAGGCACAGTCCGACAACCTGTCTCAACGGCATAGGCAATACTCCACCGACGGCGCGGGATCATCTCTTTTGCTGCTCTCTCAGATCGGCCGCAAGAGCTGGCTTGTCGCCGGCCGATCAGCCGGATCGCTCTCGAGCCGCCAAGTCCCCTCTTGGCCGCGTCCCAGGGCCGCGCGGCCGGAACTGGGGTCGTGTCGACCAAGGGATCGCTCGAAATGTTCCAGAAGCCGCTCCGCGACGACGCCCGCCATGATTTCGTCGGCGGCCGGACCTGCTTTCGGCGTTCGAAATGCGGCGCGACGGCGAGCGCAGCAGCTAACTAATCTCAGGTCGGCGGGCTCGAACATGCCGCCGGAGGATACCCCAGGCACGGGAACGAAGGAAGAACCACCAGCGCAAGAAAAAGCCCCGCGCGAGAAACTCCAGCGCGGGGCGAGTGACGGGCGGAGGCCGGGAGGATAACCTCCGCCGGTGGATACTGCCTACAGCAACTTCGGCCGGTCCGATGTGGCGCAAGTCACATTCCAAAGCTCAGTCTCCCCGCCCGCCGAGAGACCGCGCCGTTTGCGCGCAATTGGGGGCAGATCGCCGCGAGACGCTCGGAAATGAGGCTCCCAGGACGGCCGCGCTCAGCGAGCGCGGCTACATTTTCGTGCGGCGCTGCGCTCGTTCGCTCAAATGTGCTGGCCGTGACAATTGAAATTCATGAACGCGTCCGCTCCCATCGCAGTGCAAACCGGGGCAATCGGGAAAAGCGACGCCCTGGGCGCCGCGTTCGCCGTCGAGAAACGCGAAATATCGTTTCATGATCACCTTGCTCTACCAGCCAGCCGCATCGGTCGCGCTCATGGTGTGGATTTCTCCGGCGCATCGCAACTATATCGTTGCGCGAGTTGCGGACCGGGCTCCGATCCGGCATCATCTTTCGACCCACCTGGACGACCCCATGCTCCTCGCAAAGCCGACCGCTCTCGTCATCGCACTATCGTCGGTGATGCTGCTTCCCCGCGCGGCGACGGCGCTGTCGCAAGACATCGGCGGCATTTCCTGCGACGTGGTGGCCGATTACGGCGCCACCACCCCTCCCTATTTCGAGGTGTTTCAGGCGTATCTGGAGGGCTGGCTGGCCGGCGAAAAGAATGTCTCCAAGCTCGGGAAAGACGACCCCGACGCGGCGACGCTGCTGTCGGCGATCATCGAATACTGCAAAGTCAGCCGGGACGCGACCTTTGCATCGGCGGTCGCCGCGGTGGCGAAATAGAAAGCGGTGAAATCTATAACGCGATGCGGTCGGAGATGCGGTATCGGCGTTAGCTAACCGTGGATACGGACCCGCGATTCGACGCATGATATTGTAGTCGGCGGACGTAAAATGGGGTAAGAGCGGACGATGTCCGACCCGGAAGTCCTGAGCCTCTTGCGTTCGATCGATGGCCGCCTCGGCGGCGTCGAATCCCGCCTTGATGCTGTCGAAACCCGCCTTGAAACGCTGGAAACAGTTACGGCGCGTGCGCCCGGCCTGCGACTGCTCGGCCATCAAATGGCGACGCTGATCGAGCGCGTAACCGGGCTCGAGGCCTCCAACACCCGCGCCATCGCCGCGTTGAACGACATTGCGCGGGAAAGCGTCACGCCGGGCGAGGTCGAAGCGCTGCATTCCGAAATGAAGGAACTTCGAAACGCCAAATTCAATCATGAAGTCCGTATCCGGCAGCTCGAGGCGGAACTGCACATCGCCCCTTCGACCTGATCTTCAAAGCGCGCCGCGCCGCCCCGCCTCCCTCAGTCCGGCCGCACGATTCCCTTCTTCAAGATGATGTTGCCGTACAGCCGCCGCTCCCCCGTTGCCACGACGGCGAAGCACTCCCGCGCCCGCGCATAGAACGCGAATCGCTCGAGCGAGGCGAGCTTGAACTGCGGCCCCTCGCGCTTGGCGACGATCGAGCGGAACTCGTCGAAGATCGGCTGCTCCCCTTCGTGCGCCCCCACCACCTCCATACGCCAGCAGGCGTCCGGAACGAACTCGTCGAGCGGCATCACGCTGAGCACCGCATCGAGCGCGCGAGTCGTCTCGATTCCATCGAGCCGCACCACCTGCGGCCCTGCGGATTCGGCG
Source organism: Roseiarcus sp. (assembly GCA_049287975.1). Taxonomy (GTDB): domain Bacteria; phylum Pseudomonadota; class Alphaproteobacteria; order Rhizobiales; family Beijerinckiaceae; genus Roseiarcus. The sequence continues at coordinate 4,186 of JBAQGU010000641.1, read as the reverse complement.
GGATAATTGGCGTCGACGATCACAATCTCGTCGCCGTGCCCCATCGCGCGCAAAACCTGAAGCAGATCCGGCGTCAGCAGCGGGTCGAGATTCTTCAACATGTCAGCGCCCTTCGTAGCTCGTTCAGCGAGGAGTCGGCGCATCGGCGCGCAACAGGCCTTCGCTCTTGAGTTCGCGCCACGTCGCAGCGGGAATCTTGGTCCCGAGCATTTCCGCGTTGCGCTTGACTTCCGCCGGCTTCTGACCGCCCGGAATGACGCTGACGATCGCGGGATGGCTGAGCGGGAAGCGGAGCGCCGCTTCGGCGAGCTTGACGCCATTCTTCTTGCAGACGGCCTCGATGCGCCGCACGCGTTCCAGAATGTCTTTTGGCGCAGGCGCGTAATTGTAGCGCGCGCCGGGCTTGGCGCCCGTCGCGAGAATCCCGGAATTGTAGGGGCCGCCGATCACGACGCCGATTTTTTTCTCGACGCAGAACGGAAGGAAGCTCGTCAGCGCTTCCTGTTCCAACAAGGTATAGCGGCCGGCGAGCAGAAACAAGTCGAAATCGCCCGACCGGGCGAGGGTCTCCGCGACCTCCCATTCGTTGATCCCCGCGCCGAACGCCTTGATGACGCCGTCTTCGCGCAGCTTCGCCAGCGCCTTGTAGCCGCCTTCCATGAACTCCTGGATCCGTGCATCCGAAGCCGCCTTGCTGCCGTGCGTAAAGACGTCGACGTCGTGCGCATAGACGATGTCGACGTAATCGAGCCCTAGCCGTTCGAGCGAGAATTCCAGTGAACGCATCACGCCGTCGTAGGAATAATCGAACACCTCGCGACGCGACGGCGTCTCGAAGAAAGCGTCCGGGCGAGTTTTCTCCGCCGGCGGACACAATTGCAGCAGACGACCGATCTTCGTGGACACGAAATAGGAATCGCGTGGCTTCGCGCGCAAAAATCCGTTCAACCGAGTCTCGGAAAGACCGAGGCCATAGAGCGGGGCCGTGTCGTAATAGCGAATGCCCTCGGTCCAGGCGGCATCGAGAGTCGCGCGCGCGTCTCTCTCCGTCAAGGGACGGTAGAGATTGCCGAGCGGGGCGGCGCCGAAGCCGAGTTCGGTGAGACCAAGTTCCGCCCCCGATCGCGAAACAAATTTGCGTTTTCGAATAGCCCGCATCTGCGCGCCCTGCGCCATTGGCCGCCTCCCCGTTTCATCTCGCCGTTGCGCGTCAATATTCCCCGAGCGCGCCCATCACCCAGTGACCTAAGACCGTCGCGCGAGCGCCGTCAATGCGCCATGGCGTCGTCGCGTTCGACAGGTGAGCTTTAGATACCGTCGACACTCGTCTTGGTCTAAACGTGATCGCGTCTTCCGCGCCAAACGCGGCATCGTGCGATCAGTGAATTGGCCCTGGGGACGCGCGAAGCTCGAGTTCGACCAGAAACAATCCTAACCGGTCGAGCGCGGGATGGTTGGGAACGCCGAGCAAAAGATTATTTCTCAAGCGTTCCAGTCCGGCGCACGCGGCGCCGAGATGCTCCGGCGCCGTCTGCAACACCGTCACCGTACAAGCGATCGCGCGTTCGACGATCTGTTCAATCTCGTCCACTCGGAGAAACTCCGGAAGCCTTCGTTCCCGGACTTTCTGAGGCAATCGCGGCGCCAACCACGTAAGGCCTTACGTGAACCGTTGACGTGGTTCGTTTCGCGGCAACGCTAGTGGCTTTACCTTGGACCTTCGTCGAGTCGATGCACCGCTAATGGACGGCACCGTGCTCACGCCGCGCCGCGCTGGGTATAGCCGAGCCGCTGGTTGAGCTGCTCTAGCAGGCGCATCGCCGTCTCCGCGATCACCGCGCCGGGTGGGAAGATCGCATCGACGCCGGCGTCGCGCAGCGGCTTGAAATCCTGTTCGGGAATGACGCCGCCGATCACGACCATGACCTCGCCGAGGCCGACTGCGCGCAGCGCCGTCTTCAAGGCGGGCGCCAGCGCAAGATGACCGGCGGCGAGCGAGGAAATGCCGACGATATGCACTTTTCGGTTCGCCGCCTGCGCCGCGACCTCCTCGGGCGTAGCGAACAGCGGACCGATTTCGACGTCGAAGCCGAGATCGGCGAAGCCGGAGGCGATGATTTTCTGGCCGCGATCGTGGCCGTCCTGCCCCATCTTGGCCACGAGTATGCGCGGCGGACGTCCCTCGTTCTCTGCGAAGGCGCGCGTCATCGCGATGGCGCGCATGTTGGCGTCGGCGGTCGGACCCGAGGCAGCGAGATATATTCCGGAAATCGTCTTCGCCTCGGCGACGTGCCGGCCGAACGCTTTCTCCATCGCGAGCGAAATTTCGCCGACCGTCGCCTTGGCGCGCGCCGCCGCCACAGACAGCTCCAAGAGATTGGCTCGGCCCCGCGCGCCTTTGGTCAGCGCCTCGAGCGCGGCCCGGGTCGAAGCCTCGTCGCGTTCGGCGCGCAGGCGCCGGAGCTTCTCGATCTGTTGCGCACGCACGCTGGCGGCGTCGACTTTCAGCACATTGAGCGCTCGCTCGACATCGGGGGGAAAAGCGTTGACGCCGATCACGATCTGCTCGCCCGAATCGATGCGCGCCTGCGTGCGTGCGGCCGCCTCCTCGATGCGCTGCTTCGGCAGACCCATCTCGATCGCCTTGGCCATTCCGCCGAGCGCCTCGATTTCCGCGATATGCTCGCGCGCCCGGGCCGCGAGGTCCGCGGTCAGGCGCTCAACGTAATAGGAGCCGCCCCAGGGATCGATCACCCGCGTCGTGCCGCTCTCTTCGATCAGGAACAGCTGGGTGTTGCGCGCGATGCGCGCGGAAAAGGGCGTCGGCAACGCGAGCGCCTCGTCGAGCGCGTTGGTGTGCAGCGACTGCGTATGGCCCTGCGTCGCCGCCATCGCCTCGAGCTGCGTGCGCACGATATTGTTGAACGGGTCCTGCGCGGTGAGCGACCAGCCCGAAGTCTGGCAATGCGCGCGTAGCGCGAGCGACTTGTCGGACTTTGGCCCAAAGCCCTTGACGAGCCTAGCCCACAACATCCGCGCCGCGCGCAGTTTGGCGACCTCCATGAAGAAATTCATGCCGATCGCCCAGAAGAACGAGAGCCGCGGCGCGAATTTGTCGATGCTCATGCCGGCGGCAATCCCGGCTCTGATGTATTCGACGCCGTCGGCGAGCGTATAGGCGAGTTCGAGGTCCTGCGTCGCGCCGGCCTCCTGCATGTGGTAGCCGGAAATCGAAATCGAGTTGAACTTCGGCATGTGTTTGGCGGTGAACGCGAAGATGTCGGCGACGATTCGCATCGAAGCCGCTGGCGGATAGATGTAGGTGTTGCGGACCATGAACTCCTTCAGGATGTCGTTCTGGATCGTGCCCGAAAGCGCCGACATGGGAACGCCCTGCTCTTCCGCGGCGACGATGAACAGCGCCAACACCGGCAAGACCGCGCCGTTCATCGTCATCGAGACGCTCATAGACTCGAGCGGAATCCCTGCGAACAGGGTGCGCATGTCGTAGATCGAATCGATCGCCACCCCGGCCATGCCGACGTCGCCGGCCACACGCGGATGATCGGAATCATAGCCGCGATGGGTGGCGAGATCGAACGCGACGGAAAGCCCCTTCTGTCCGCCGGCGAGATTGGCGCGATAGAACGCGTTGGATTCTTCGGCGGTGGAGAACCCCGCGTATTGCCGCAACGTCCAGGGTTGATTGACATACATCGTGGGATAGGGGCCGCGCAGGTAAGGCGGCAGCCCTGGCCAGCCATCGAGAAAGTCGAGGCCACTCAGATCGTCTGGGCCGTAGATCGACTTCACCGCGATCCCTTCGGGCGTCGGCCAGACCTCCGCGCCCGACGTGGCTGGCGCGGAGGCGGCGGAAAACGGAAGCGAAGCGAAGTTCGGTATCGCGCTCATCGATCGGCCTTTGCAGGCGCCGCGAGGCGCCGAATTCCGTTTGCGTCAGACTGCGCCTCCGAGAACGCGAAGCAAAGCGGAATTCGCTTCGATCGCGTCACAACCGGCGAAGATGAACCCGTCGATCCCGGCCGCCCGCCAGGCTGCCTCCCGATCGCCCGGCTTACCCGCGAGCCAGACCTGCTCCGCGCCCGCGCGCTTCAGCGCCTGCGCGAAGCTTTCCGCGTGCGCCTCGTATGCCGCGTCGGCGCCGCACAGGCACGCGAGCCTCGAC
>JBAQGU010000640.1:0-3213 GCA_049287975.1 Roseiarcus sp. | reverse complement strand
GGGCGCGATTGCCAGACGACATGTTCGGTGATCATCTCGACGAACAGCTCGGTCCACGCCGGCGTCTGCGCGACCCCGGCGCGCTCGACCAAGAAGAGTTCGTCGGCGGCCTCGCGAGAGACGGCGCCGTCGGCGAACACCTCGCGGCGAAGCCAAGCGACATCCATCGCCGTGACCTTGCGGCCGAGGATCATCGCGCTGATGATCGAGCGACTCCGGTCTACTATAAACGCCATCACGCAGCCCTGCTTCCCGCCTCGCCGACTTTCGACCCACCGGCTAATTCTAACGAGATCGAGTCTGGGCCGCATTATTTTAGAGGTCGTAAATCAGCCTTAACGGAGCGCGGGCAGAGTTAAGACGAGTTGAAGCGCCATGGTTTCGCGAAACTGAACAAACGTTCATGTCGGTCGACGAAACGATCGACGGGCTCCGACTCACGCCGCCGGCTCTCGCGACGTCAATCCCGGAAACCGCGCGAAGCCGCGATCGTAGGTGATCCACACGCAGCTTCTTCCGCAGTGCGGCGAGCGCGCGAAAAAGCCGCCGTCGCGGGCTCGCCCGAGTGCGCTCGCGTTTCGCGTTCGTCACAAGTGCGGTTCGCCAAACATTTGCGAAACTGACACCGCAACATGTGCGAGCGAGGCCGGAGGATTCACCGTTGAGCGCGCCGTTGCTCGAGTTCGGATCGGAAATCTGGATCGGCGAAGGTCCGATAATCCCGTTCTATTTCGGATTTTCCTATCCGACCCGAATGGTGGTCGTCAGATTGTCGGACGGCGATTTGTTCGTGTGGTCGCCTATCCCGCTTTCTCTGCCAATGAGGCGAGAAGTCGACAAACTGGGGCCCGTCCGCCACCTCGTTGCGCCCAATCTGTTACATCATCTTTTTCTTGCGGAATGGAAATCCGCCTATCCCGAAGCTCGCCTATACGCCGCTCCTGGCCTGCGCAGGCGACGAGGCGACCTCACCTTCGATTTCGACTTGGTCGATGCGCCGAACCCACGCTGGGCGGCGGACCTCGATCAGGTCCTCATGCGCGGCAGTGTCGCGATGACGGAAGTCGTGTTTTTCCACTATCGAAGTCGAACGGTTATTTTTGCCGATCTGATCCAAAACCTGCCGAACGGCTGGTTCAAGGGTTGGCGGAGGACTCTCGCGCGCATCGCCGGCATCGTCGCCCCGAACCCCGGCGCGCCTCGGGACTGGCGAGCCAGCTTCATCAATCGTCGCGCGGCGCGTGCGTCGTTGGAACGTATTCTCCGTTGGCCGATCGAACGAGCGCTGATCGCTCACGGAGAGCCGGTCGCCGTGAATGGCTCGGCGTTCGTTCGCGAGGCCTTCTCGTGGCTGCTGGGACGACAAGGCGACGGCTCCGGGACCAAGGCGGCGAAGTGACGCCGCAGCGAAGTTTAGAATCGCCACACGAACCTTGGGCGGGCGGGTTCGTCGGGGCCTCGGCCCATCCGCCGCTCCCTCACAGCGGAATATTGTCGTGCTTCTTCCAAGGGTTCTCGAGCTTCTTGTTACGCAGCATGGCGAGCGCGCGCGAAAGCCGCCGCCGCGTCGCGTGCGGCAGGATCACCTCGTCGATATAACCTCTCTCGGCGGCCACGAACGGCGACAGGAAGCGCGCCTCGTATTCCTTGGTGCGCTCGGCGATCTTCTCCTGATCGTTCATGTCGGCGCGAAAAATGATCTCGACGGCACCCTTCGCGCCCATCACCGCAATCTGCGCGGTCGGCCAGGCCAGGTTGATGTCGCCGCGCAGATGTTTCGACGCCATGACGTCGTAAGCGCCGCCGAACGCCTTGCGGGTGATGACGGTCACCTTCGGCACGGTCGCCTCGGCATAGGCGAACAGCAGCTTTGCGCCATGCTTGATCAGGCCGCCGTATTCCTGCGCGGTCCCCGGCAGGAAGCCCGGCACGTCGACGAAAGTGATGATCGGAATGTTGAAGCAGTCGCAGAAGCGGACGAAACGCGCGGCTTTGCGCGAGGCGTCTGAATCGAGCACGCCGGCCAGCACGAGCGGCTGATTGGCAACAATCCCGACGGTCGAGCCTTCGATACGCGCGAAAGCGGTGACGATATTCCGCGCGTGCGCCTCCTGAATTTCGAAGAAATCGCCCTCGTCGGCGACTTTCGCGATCAACTCCTTGATGTCATAGGGCTTGTTCGGACTATCGGGAATCAGCGTATCCAGCGACATGTCGATCCGGTCGGGATCGTCGAAGCTGGGCATCGTCGGCGCCGTCTCCAGATTGGAGGCGGGCAGGAAGTCGATCAGGCGGCGCATCTGCAACAACGCCTCAACGTCGTTGTCATAGGCGCGGTCCGCGATGGAGGATCGGGTCGAATGCACCTGCGCCCCGCCCAGCTCTTCGGCGGTGACGCTCTCGTTGGTGACCGTCTTGACGACATCCGGGCCGGTCACGAACATGTAGCTGGTTCCGCGCACCATGAAGATGAAATCGGTCATCGCGGGCGAATAGACGTCGCCGCCCGCGCAAGGGCCCATGATCAGCGAAATCTGCGGGATGACGCCCGAAGCGAGCACGTTGCGCTGGAACACCTCGCCATAGCCGCCGAGCGCCGCCACCCCCTCCTGAATACGCGCCCCGCCCGCGTCGAACACTCCGATGATGGGGGCGCGATTCTTGATCGCCATGTCCTGGATCTTGGTAATCTTCTTTGCATGTTCCTCGCTGAGAGAGCCGCCGAACACCGTGAAATCCTTGGCGAAGACGAAAACGGTGCGCCCGTTCACGGTGCCCCAGCCGGTGACCACGCCGTCGCCGGGAATCTTGGTCTTCTCCATGCCGAAGTCCGTGCCGCGATGCTCGACGAACATGTCGTATTCCTCGAACGAGCCGTGATCCATCAAGAGCTCGATCCGCTCGCGCGCGGTCAGCTTGCCCTTGGCGTGCTGCGCCGCGATCCGCCCCTCGCCGCCACCCAGGCGCGCACGGGCGCGGCGGCGATCGAGACGGGCGAGCATGTCTTTCATGGAAGGCTCCGGGCGGTCATTCATCCAGGCCGGGCGAAGGCCGCCCCGCTCGAAACCCTCGCCCGTCATGGCCGGGCTCGTCCCGGCTATCCACGCCCCCGACCGTCAATCCAGCTCTAGAAGAAGCCGCGCCGCCGCAGCCTCTTCTCGGTCGTATAGACAGTTTGACAACGTGGATGGCCGGGACGAGCCCGGCCATGAC
>JBAQGU010000639.1:0-6352 GCA_049287975.1 Roseiarcus sp. | reverse complement strand
TATCGCAACGCTCGAGGCGATGCGATTGAATGTCCGAAACGAATAATATCCGTCGATCAAGGAGCCGAACACGAGCACGGCGACGATGATGAGCATGAACAGGCTCAGTTCCCGGATCTGCTCCGGCCTGACGTGGCGGCGCACCCAATTCATTCGGGCCGGCCTCTGATCGGATCGGCGGATGTCTGGCCCATCGCGGCGTTCATCACCGATTCCGGATCGGCGTCGGCGCGGTCCAGGATCGCCATTTGCCGGCCTTCGCGCATGATCAGCACGCGGTCCGAGAGCGCGAGCACCTCAGGCAGGTCGGAGGAAATCACGATGACGCCGATTCCCTCGGCCGCGAGTTCGCCGATGATCGCATGCACCTCGGACTTGGAGCCGACGTCGACGCCGCGCGTCGGCTCGTCGAGAATCAGGATCGACGGATTGGTGTTGAGCCACTTGCTCAGCATGACTTTTTGCTGATTGCCGCCCGAAAGCTTGGCGACGGCCATATCGACCGATGGCGCGCGGATGGCGAGTCGCGTGCGGAAGCCGCCGGCGGATCGGCGCTCGAGGCCGGTGCGAACCAGGCCCAAGCGATTGAGATAGCGACGCAGGACCGGCAAGGTGATGTTGGCGAAAATCGACATCGGCAGCACCAGTCCGAGCTGCCTGCGATCCTCGGACACATAGGCGATGCCGAGTTTTATTCCCTCGCGCGGCGAGCGGACCTTGATCGGCTCGCCGCCGAGCCGGATGGTTCCCGAAGTCGCCGGCTCGATGCCGAACAGCGCGAGCCCAACATCCGTACGCCCCGCGCCGATCAGCCCGGCCAGGCCGAGCACCTCGCCGCGATGCAGATCGAAGCTGACGCCCTCGAACACGCCTCGTCGACCCAGGCCCTCAACCGACAGCAGCAGTTCCGGCCGGGCCGATGTGGCGCGCCTCTTTGTGATATCGATCTCGCGGCCGACCATGTCGGCGATCGCGCGTTGCGGCGTCGCCTCGGCGCGCGGACGGGTCGCGATCAACCGTCCATCGCTGAAGACGGTGATCCTGTCGGCGATCTCGAACACCTCCTCCATGCGATGGCTGACGAACAGGATCGCGACGCCCTGGCGCTTTAGATCGCGAACGAGCCGGAACAGCTCCTGCGCCTCGTGCGCGGAAAGCGAAGCGGTCGGTTCATCCATGATGAGGACGCGAACGTTCATCGAAATCGCCTTGGCGATTTCCACCGATTGCTGCGCCGCCAGCGTGAGGCCGCGCGCGGGGCTGCGCACGTCGAGCGCGACGCCGAGCTCGGCGAGGATCGCCTCGGCTTCGCTGAACATCGCCTTCCAGCCGACCACGGCGCGGCGATCCTGATGGCTGATGAAAATGTTCTCGGCGACGTTCAGATCGGGAAACAGCAGCGGTTCCTGATAGATCGCCGCGACGCCCATGCGCTGCGCCTCGGCGGCGCTCGCGATCGTCACCCGGGCGCCCTCGAGCCAGATCTGGCCACGGTCGGGTTGATGGACCCCGGTGATGATCTTGATCAGCGTCGACTTGCCGGCGCCGTTCTCGCCCAGCAACGCGTGGATTTCGCCAGGATGGAGCGCGAGCGAAACGTCGTCCAGGGCCTGCGTCGCGTCGAAGCGCTTGGAGACGCCGCGGATATCCAGAATGGGCTGGCCGTCGGGCGTCTCCCGTTCACTCACGGCCAAACTCGCGGCGTCCACGATCCGAACGGACGAATATGCACTACCGCCCTTTCAGCGTCCGCCTGTAACGTCGATGATCGCTCCGGTCACGTACGACGACGCGTCGCTCAGTAGCCAGACGATCGTCTCGGCGATTTCCTCGGCGGTTCCCGGCCGCCCGAGCGGGACGGTGGCGCCGATTTTATAAGGTCGATCGGCGGCGCCGTAAGTGGCGTGAATTTCTGTCTCGATCACGCCGGGCCGGATCGCATTGACGCGGACGCCTTCGCGGCCGAGTTCCTTCGACAGGCCGAGAGCGAGAGCGTCGACCGCCGCCTTCGAGCCGGCATAGTCGACGTAGGTGTCCGGCGCCCCGATCCGCGACGCCACCGAGGAGATCAGGACAAGGGACCCGCCTTGTCCGCCCAGGCTCTTGCTCATGCGACGCGCGGCTTCGCGCGCGCAGAGGTACGCGCCCAGAACATTGACTTCGAAGACGTGGCGCATGCGCTCGGCGGTCATGTCGACGAGGCGCGAAGTCGGGGCGCCCACGCCGGCGTTGACGACAACGCCGTCGAGCGATCCAAGGGCGTTCGTCGCGGCTTCGAACATCGCGACGACTTCGTCCTCTCGCGCGACGTCGCCCCTGAGAGCGACCGCCTTGCCCCCCTGGCCGGCGATTTGGGCGACCACCGACTGCGCGGCTTTTTCGTCGCTGACGTAGTTGACGCCAACCGACCAGCCTCGCTCGGCGGCCATGAGGGAGGCGGCGCGGCCGATGCCGCGCGAGCCGCCTGTGATGAGAACAGAGGGCATGGCTCAGCGTCCTCGGGCGGAATGGGCGCCGAGCGCCGCGGATGTTCGCATGACTTCCTCCCGCGATCGGTTTGGGCGCGATCGTCGTTTTCGTGAATTTCGCGCCGAGGGGCGACGCCGCATCTGAGATTGGCGTGTTCTCGTCGCTTTGGCAACACCTCGCTGGCGACATTCTCGCCGCTTCGGTGGCCGGTTTCCGGATCATGAGGATTGCGATAAGGGGGAAGGCAGACGCGCGGCGCAACAGCCGCGAAATCCCGATGGAGGAACGTTCCCATGAAGATCGCGGTTCTCGGCGGTGGCGGGGCGATGGGCGGGATGTTCGGCGGCTATCTCGCGCGCGCCGGCGAAGACGTCGTCCTGATCGACGTATTCCTGGAGGCGGTCGAGGCGATCGATCGTCACGGTCTCGTCGTCGAGGCGAAGGACGGCTCGATCGCGACCATCGCGGTCAGAGCGTCGACAAGTCCTCGGGAGGTCGGGCCGGTCGATCTGATCGTCAATTTCGTCAAATGCTACAGCACGGACGCCGCGATCCGCTCGGCCGCGCCGCTGCTCGGCGAACACACGGCGATACTGACGCTGCAGAACGGCTGGGGTAACGCAGATCGAATCGCGGCGATCGCCGGGCGGGATCGGGTGATGGTCGGGCTCACCTACAATTCCGGCACGCTTCTCGCGCCCGGCCATGTCCGACATTCGGGAATAGGAATCACCGTCGTTGGCGAACTCGACGGATCGGTTTCCCCCAGATTGGAAGCGGCGGTCGCGGCGTTTCGGCGGGCCGGCATCGAGACGACGGCCTCGCCGCGCATCGTCGACGAGATCTGGAAAAAGCTCGCCCTGAACGTCTGCACCCTGCCGACGGCTGCGCTGCTGCGGTTTCCCGCGCATGAATTGATCCAGCATCCGGAGATGCTGGAGTTGATGCGCGGGCTGCTCGCCGAGGTCGCCGCGGTCGCACGGCCGCAGGGGATCGAGCTCGACGAGGGCGAGCGGTGGACCGCGATCGTCGGCTTGCTCGAAAAGGCGATCGGAGCGCGCGCCTCGATGTTGCAGGACGTCGAAGCCGGCCGGCGCACGGAAATCGACGTCGTCAACGGCGCGATCGTCGACGCCGGCCGACGTCATTCCGTCCCGACCCCGCTCAACGACGCGATGGTCTGGCTGGTCAAGAGCCTGCAAGCGAAATATCTGGCGGCGGCAGTTGCGAGCTGAGGAAAATCATTGCGCAACTGGGCCAAGCCGGATCAAAATCACCTCTCCCGCTCGCGCGGGAGAGGGTTGGGGTGATCGGCGAGATCTCACGGGATGCGCGCCGAGGTCCATGCGCCGTTGTTTTGGCTGGAGGCGACCGACGCCTCGATGAACGCGACGCCACGCGCGCCGTCGAGCACGTTGGGCGTCAGCGCGACGGCCGCGGTCCTTGGCGCCCGTCCCGCGCGGCGGGCCGCGATCAACTCGGCGGCGTCGCGATAGAGGTTGGCGAAGCCTTCGATATAGCCCTCGGGATGCCCCGCGGGCATGCGCGAGCCCACCCTCGCCGAATCCCAATTGCCCGGCCCTCCGCGCTGAAGCGTTCGGGAGGGCTCGCCATAAGGCGTGAAGCGCAGGGATTCCGGGCTCTCGCCGGACCATTCGAGGCCCGCGCGCGTCCCGAAAACCTCCAGGCTCAGATTGTTGAGATTGCCGACCGCGACCTGGCTCGCCGTGAGCACGCCGCGCGCGCCGCCGACGAAACGCAGCAGCACATGCGCGTTGTCGTCGAGCCGCCGCCCCGGCACGAAAGTCGTCAGATCCGCCGAGACCGAATCGATCTCGAGGCCGGTGACGAACAGCGCCAGATTGTGCGCGTGCACGCCGATGTCGGCGAGGCACGCCGAGGCGCCGGCGCGCGCGGGATCGGTGCGCCACTCCGCCTGCTTCTGGCCATCGGCGTCGATCGGTTGCGTCAACCAGTCCTGGATATAGGCGGCGTGGACGACCCTGATGTCGCCGATCTCGCCCGCCGCGATCATTTCGCGCGCCTGCCGGACCATGGGATAGCCGGTGTTGTTGAGCGTCACTGCGAACACCAACCCCATCGCGCGCGTGAGCTCGACGAGTTCACCGGCCTCATGCAACGTGGTCGACAGCGGCTTGTCGCAGATGACGTCGATGCCGGCCGCGAGGAACGCCTTGGCGATCGGATGATGCAGATGATTGGGCGTCACGATCACGACGGCCTCGATGCCATCGGGCCGCCCCGCCTCGCGCGCCGCCATCTCGCGATAGTCAGAGTAGACGCGGTCGGAGGCGAGGCCGAGATCGGCGCCGGAAAGGCGTGCATTTTCGGGGTCGGCGGACAAGGCGCCGGCTTTCAGTTCGATCAGATCGTCGAGCCGCATCGCCATCCGATGCACGGCGCCGATGAAGGCGTCGCGGCCGCCGCCGACCATGCCGACGCGCAGACGCCTTCCGAGGTTTTGCTCGGCCGTCGCGTAGACCATCGTCTCAGTCCCTGATGCCGAGCAGCTCGAGATTGGTCTTGCGATCCGCGCCAGTGGCGGCGAAATCGTCGAAGGCGTGGTCGGTCACCTCGATGATGTGATCGGCGATGAACTCGGCGCCCTTGCGGGCTGCGACCTCCGGGTGCTGCAGGCAGCACTCCCACTCGTAGATTGCCCAGCCCGCGAAATCATAGGCGGCCATCTTGGAGAAGATCGCCTTGAAATTCACCTGCCCGTCACCGAGCGAACGATCGCGCCCGGCGCGTTGCAGCCAGGCCTGATAGCCGCCGTAGACGCCCTGTTTGGCGGTCGGGTTGAATTCGGCGTCCTTGACGTGGAACATCTTGATGTGCTCGTGATAGACGTCGATGAAGCCGAGATAGTCCATGCACTGCTTGATGAAGTGGCTGGCGTCGTAGTTGATGTGGCAGCGCTTGTGGCCGTCGACCGCGCCGAGGAACATCTCGAAGGTCTCGCCGTCGAACACGTCCTCGGTCGGATGAATTTCGAAGCAGAGATCGACGCCGTTCTCATCGTAGATATCGAGGATCGGCTTCCAGCGGCGCGCCTGCTCCGCGAAGCATTCCTCGATGAGGCCTGCGGGGCGCTGCGGATATGGATAGAGATACGGCCAGGCGAGCGAGCCGGTGAAGCTGACGCTCTCGGTCAGCCCGAACCGCCGGGAAACCTTGGCCGCCTTGCGCACCTGGTCCGCCGCCCAGTGGCGCCGCTCATCCGGATTGCCGCGAACCGGCTCGGGGCATTGGCCGTCGAACATCGCGTCATAGGCGGGATGGACCGAGACCATCTGTCCCTGAAAATGCGTCGAGAGCTCGCTGATCGCGATGCCGACGTCCGCGAGCTTACCCTTGACTTCATCACAATAGGTCTCGCTGTCGTAGGCGAGATCGAGATTGAAGAAACGCGCGTCCGCGGTCGGGATCTGGATGGCCTTGTAGCCGTAGTTCTTCGCCCAGCGCGCGATGCCTTCCAGCGTATTGTGCGGCGGCGTATCCCGCGCGAACTGCGCAAGAAACAGGCCCGGCCCCTTGATGGTCCGCATGACGCTTTCTCCCGATCTCGGTCGGAGCCGTTGCTCGGCTCGTCGTCGCCGGCAACGTTTCGACCCTTGGCGGCATAGTCGCAATGGAGCCGCGTTTGTCAATTCGGGGGGCCGTGACCCGGCGGATTGGGGCGGCGGCGCAGAGGTGCCGCATACCGCGGAATGATTGCTCGGGAGCAAGCGAGATTATTTTCCGATTTTGTGTCTTTTCAAGGCTTTGCACGCAGGAAAATTTTCCATCCCCCCCTTTTCGGGCCGCATGGGTCGATGACCCTGCGGAGTCGTTACGGGCGGCAGGGGGTCCTATGCTCCGC
>JBAQGU010000638.1:0-3085 GCA_049287975.1 Roseiarcus sp. | reverse complement strand
GCGGCCGGCGTAGAGCGACTCTCCGCCAGGCGGAACTCTCCGGCAACGCGTGCCGGGAACAGAGATAGTGTCTGACAATGGTTTCGAATCTTTCATCATGGCGCCGCCTCAAGGAAAAAGCCGCTGTCGCCGCCACCGGTCGCCCGCCCGCGCGAATGCAACGCGATCGTGCAGTCGGAAGTCGCCGTTCTGCCAGAACTCGACCTGTTCGGGCGCGAGCCGATACCCGCGCCAATAGGGTGGCCGGGGAATCTCGCCTTCGCCGAACCGGGCGGAATAGTCGACGACCAGCTCCTCGAGCCGCTGGCGCGACTCCAGCGGCCGCGATTGCTGGCTCGCCCAGGCCCCAATCCGACTCTGGGGATGACGGGTGCGAAAATAGGCGTCGGCGGCGGCCTCGTCGAGCATCGCCACCGCGCCGCGAAACCGGGCCTGGCGCCGCAGCGACTTCCAGTGGAACAGAGCCGCCGCCTTCGGCGTCGCGGCCAATTCGCGCCCCTTGGCGCTTTCGATATTGGTGAAAAAGACGAGACCGTCGGCGTCGGCCTGTTTGCAGAGCACCACCCGCGCGTCCGGCAATCCGCCCGCATCGACGGTGGCGAGCGTCATCGCCTCGGGATCGTTGATCTCCGTCGCCCGCGCTTCTTCGAACCATTGCGCGAACAGCGCGAAGGGATCCTCCGATAGGGTGAAATCGCTCGCATTCGGCTCGGTCACGGGATCGACGCTCCATCGCTCAATGGCGCGATCATGATATTCCCTTCCGAGTCTCCAAGCGAATTATTCCTAGAGCCATGGATTCGGCAGCGAAAACCGCGCCGCCGCGCTTTAGGAAGTCTGCGCGGCGCGGAGAGCGCGCGTTTGGGAAAACCACTTGCGAGCCGGGCGAGTCGGGCCCAAATAGACTCCGAGAAATCGGCGCCCGCGCCTGCGGGGCGGACGCCCCATCCTAGGCTCATCATGCGCGATCCGTACCAGGTGCTCGGGCTGGCCAAGAGCGCCAGCGCCGCCGAAATAAAGTCCGCCTTCAGAAAGCTGGCCAAGAAATACCATCCCGACCAGAGCAAGGAGCCGAAGGCGAAGGACAGGTTCGCGGAGATCGGGTCGGCTTACGAAATCCTCGGCGACGAAAAGAAACGCGCCGCTTTCGATCGCGGCGAGATCGACGCGGAGGGGAAGCCGCGGGCGCCGCAGTTCGAGGGATTCGGCTCGGGTCCCCGCGGCGCCGGAGCCGGCGACTTCCGCAATTTCAACTTCGATTTCGGCGCCGAATTTGCGCCGGGGCGCGGCGGGGGATCCATCGACCCCGACATACTGGCCGAGATGTTCGGCGGGCGAACGACCGGGCGCGCGCGCGGTCCGGTTCGCGGCGAGGATATCCCCGCCACGGTAACCGTGCCGCTCGCGATGGCGGCGGGCGGCGGATCGGTCAGGGTCACGTTGTCGACGGGAAGATCGCTGGACGTGGCCGTTCCGGCCGGGGTCGAGGACGGAAAGCAGATCCGCTTGCGCGGTCAGGGCAGCCCGGGCGCGCGAAACGGCCCCGCCGGCGATGTGATCATCACGGTTCATTATGCGCCGCACCCCGTGTTCAAGGTCGAAGGGCGCGATTTGCGCCTCGACTTCCCGATCACGCTCTATGAGGCGGTGCTGGGCGCCAAAGTGCGGTTGCCGACGCTGGACGGGGCGGTCGAAATGGCGATCCCCGCGGGAACGAGCAGCGGACGGGTGCTGCGTTTGCGTGGCAAGGGCCTGCCCGCCGCCGGCGAACTCGGCCAGGGCGACCTGCTGGCGACGCTACGTATCGCACTGCCTCCGGGAGAGGATGCGGATCTGCGCGACCTGATGCGCGAATGGCGCGACGAAAAGCCCTACGATCCGCGCCCCGGGCTGGCTGGAGGCGGCTGACCTTCATCGCTCCCCGGGTCTGGCCCTTCATTGCCAGCCCGCAAATCTCCGACTAGAACGCGCGCGCCCTTCCGCTCGGAGTGACCATGTCCCAAGCGCCCAAGCTCAGCCCGCAGGAACAATCCGAAATCCTGCTGCAGGCGCTGCCGCACATGCTGCGCTACGACGAATCCATCATCGTGGTGAAATACGGCGGTCACGCGATGGGCGAGGAGGCGAGCGAGCGCGATTTCGCGCGGGACATGGTTCTGCTCGAACAATCCGGCGTCAATCCGGTGGTCGTCCACGGCGGAGGACCGCAGATCGGGGCGATGCTCGAAAGGCTCGGCATCAAATCGCGTTTTTCCGGCGGCCTGCGCGTCACCGACAAAGCGACGGTGGAAATCGTCGAGATGGTGCTCGCGGGTTCGATCAACAAGCAGATCGTAGGCGCGATCAACGCGCAAGGCGGGCGGGCGATCGGCCTCTGCGGCAAGGACGGCAACATGGTCACCGCACGCAAGGTCACTCGCGCGCCCGGTGCGAGCGGCGAAGTCGAGGACTTCGTCGATCTCGGCTATGTCGGCGACCCGGACAGGATCGACATGAAGGTGCTGAAGCAAATCCTCGGGCGCGAACTGATCCCCGTGCTGGCGCCGATCTCGCAGGGCGCCAATGGGGAGACCTACAATGTCAACGCCGACACCTTCGCGGGCGCGATCGCCGGCGCGCTCGGGGCCAAGCGCCTGCTGTTGCTGACCGACGTGCCGGGCGTGCTCGACAGGAACAAGAACCTCATCAAGGAACTGAGGGTCGACGACATCCGCGAACTGATCGCCGACGGCACGATCACCGGCGGCATGATCCCGAAGGTCGAGACCTGCATCTATGCCCTGGAGCGCGGGGTCGAGGGCGTCGTCATTCTCGATGGCAAGATACCGCACTCCGTGCTGATCGAACTCTTGACCGACTATGGCGCGGGAACCTTGATAACCCGGTGAACGTGCACCCGTCATTCCGCACCGGGCTTCGGCGGACCGCGATGGATGAAACGGGCGACGTGCTAGTGAAGCGCGTCATTCAAAATGAGGTCCTCTAACGTTGTGTCATTCCCGCGAAAGCGGGAATCCAGAGCCCCGGCACGCGCGGCCAAGTCTGGATGCCCGCTTTCGCGGGCATGACACTGACGTTTCTGAGT
>JBAQGU010000637.1:0-9734 GCA_049287975.1 Roseiarcus sp. | reverse complement strand
GCTTGTCCCGGCCATGACGTCGGCCCGCCGCACTGCGGTTTCTCATACGGTTGGCGCCCGATCGGCAAAACGTTTGGGTCGCGCGCGAGTTGAACCGCGTGGATGGCCCGGCATAGAGCGCTTATTTGTTAATCGGCACGCGCCTACGAGCCGACCTTCGAGAACGGGGCGTGCGCGAAAAACACGGATCGTGCTGCGCGAAAAGAGGGACTTGCATGGATGAGCCGACGCCCGCCCCGCCGCTTTCGCAACGAACCCGCCAGCTCCTGCCGCCAGCCCTCGGGTATATCGCCGGATACGTCGATGGATGCACGTTCGTGGCGCTGTTCGGCCTCTTCGTCGCCCAAGTCACCGGCAGCTTCGTCGTCGCCGGCGCCGTCCTCGGCGTCGGACGCCACTCGAGGCTCATCGATCTGTTCGCCATCCCCGCCTTCATTCTCGGCGCGGTCGTCGCGAGCGCGCTGTCGACGATTTTGCGCCATCGGGGACTGCGCGCTTCCCCGGTTCTGCTCGGCCTGGAAGGCGTCCTGCTCGCCGGGATGCTTGCGACGGCCTTGCTCGCGCCCGACATCGAAAACCTGGATCAGCCCGCGGCATTGATCGTCGGACTGTTCGGCCTGTCCGCGATGGGCGTGCAGAACGCATTCGTGGGGCTGCACATAAAGGGCGCTCCGTCCACGAATGTCATGACCACGAATACCGGAAATCTCGCGATCGACGCGGCGCACGTCCTGACGGTCGCGTGGCTCGAAAGATTCCCCTCGGCGGCCTCGAGGCCGCCCGAAGCAGAACAGGCGCGGCGTCGGCTGGCCAAGACGGCGCCGGTCGTGTTGGCTTTTTTGGCCGGCACCGTCAGCGGGACGCTCGCCTGGCGCGCGTTCGGCTTCGTCTGTCTCGCGGCACCCCTGGCGCTGCTCTCGATCCTCGCCGCATTGGCCGCGCTCCGCCAATTCGGCGACGAGTGAGGCGGCAGGCGCGCGCATCGCCGCGGCCCGTCATGTGGGCGCGGCGCGGAATCCCGCTGGCCTCAGGCGACGCCGCAAATTAAGGAAGTCGAGTTGAGGAACGTGAATAACGCCATTGGCCGTCATTGCGAGGAGCCCTTGCGACGAAGCAATCCAGGGGGCGCGTTGCTGTGGTCTGGATTGCTTCGCTGCGCTCGCAACGACGATGGAGTTGACGCAGCAATTATTGGGCAGCACCTCCGCCAGTCCGAATTCGCGCGAGCCTTTCACACCGAAGTCAGCGTGGATTTCGCTGGATCTGGGCGAAAACGAGGGATGACCCGGCCCTTCCAATAGCGATCGATTATTTCGACCCGATCCGCGCGACGCCATGCTATATTCCCCTCAAATGCTTGGGTTAGAGGCGCTAGATGCGGCATTTATTGTGTTTTTCGAGGGGACATGAGGGGTCGTGGGAAGCCCTTTGCGTCGATTACGACATCGCGGTGCAGGGCGCCAGCTTCGATCAGGTAAAGGACGACCTGGAAGCAGCGATTTCGGATTATGTCGAGGCCGCCTCGAGCGAGGACGAGGCGACGCGCATCAAGCTCTTGGCCAGGCGTGCACCGTGGTCGGTGAGGCTGACCTGGACCGCTCGCATTCTCTGGTCGGTTTGGCGGCCCAACACGGATGGGGACGCCTCCGCCTCGTTCCCGGTGGCCTGCGCGGCTTGAATTACGCGCGGCTCATCCGTTCGTCGAGCTGAGGGTGGTCCGTCAATGCCGTTACTCTCAGGAATCGCGTTCCAAGCTGAGGCATTCGCGCCTCGATCCTTCGTGCGCTTTTTCCTTCGCGCGGATTGTGCTACATCGTAGCTACAAAAGGACGAACAGACATGTTAAATACAACTATTCGAGCTAGAATAGATCAGGAGACAAAGCGCGCGGCTTCGGCCGTATTAGCGGAGATTGGGCTTACGCCTTCGTCCGCTTTTCATTTGATGATGATACGAATTGCTAGAGATAAAGCGTTGCCGTTCCAGCCGCTGATTCCTAATGAGGAAACGATTGCAGCCATGCAAAGCGAGTCCGTTCACGTAGGCGCGCTGAGTGATCTGATCGAGAATTTGAATGCGGACGATTGAGCGCAAGAAGCGCTTCAAACAAGATTACAAAAAACTCGAATCGGGAATTCACGCAAAGACTATCGATACGATGCTACTGAAATCGTTGGCTGCTCGTAAATGACAGCCAGCTACCAGAACGGTATTTCGATCATCCTCTTACCGGCGAATGGAAAGATTATCGCGACCTTCATATCAAGCCTGATTTGGCGCCAATTTGTCGGAAACCGAACGATGCGACCCTGGAGCTCGTTCGGATAGGGTCGCACAGCGAACTGGGCATTTGAAGATCAGCATCATTAGCGCACGCCAGTATAGAATCGTCGCCGGCGAGGGCTCGATGTCCTGGCGGCACTCCGCCATATGCCTCGGCAACTTTCGTATTCGGCAGGCAGCGAGCGCCCACCCGGCTGGCCCGCCGTGGGGGCTGCCCGCGCGTCAGTGCGTCGTCGCTGTCGTTTCAGACGCGGGAGCCGGCGACACCTCCGGTCCTGGCTCCGCGGCCTCGACTGGCGCCGCAAGCCCGAACGCCGCCTCCAGCGCTTCGAACTCTTCGGGGAACATGCGCGCGAGCTTGTTGACGTCGGGAAGCACGTTCGCTCCGGCGATCAGGCCGAAATCGAGCTGGTCGCGGTAGCTCTGCACGGTGATGTTGAGCGCCAGCCCGTGCGTCGCGATCGAGACCGGGAAGATGTTGAGCAGTTCGGCCCCGACGGCATAGAGGGTCTGGCGCGGGCCCGGCACGTTGGATATCGTCACGTTCGCCGCGGCGGGCATCACGTCGGCGAGGTTCGAGCGGCTGTACAGCAGCGCGAGCACCTGCACGAGCATCGGCGCGCCGAGCAGGGCGATGTTGCTGAGGTGCGGGATCAGCGGACGCAGCGGGCTGCTCATCTCCTTGGCTTTCGAGGATTCCCCAATGATCGCCAGCATGCGCTCCTTCGGGTCTTCGATGTCGCTCGCGAGCGAGCAGACCATGCCGAACACTTGATTGTTGGCGGCCGAATCGCCCTGCTCGCGCAGCGAAATCGGCACCGCCGCGGTCAGCGAACGCGCGGGCAGGGCGCCTTGCGAGGCGAGATGGCGGCGCAGGACTCCGCTCGAAATCGCCATCACGACGTCGTTCAGCTTGCCGCGCGCGGCCTTGGCGAGCGCCTTCGCCCGGCTAAGCGAAATCGTCACGCCCGCGTAACTCCGCTCGGAGGAAATCGAGCGGTTGAGCGGCGTCGAGGGCGCGATCATGCTGGCCAGACCCTCGCGCGATTTCGGATCGAGGGCCTTGGCGACGATCTCGTTCATCGTCTTGGCGATCGAAGGCAGGCCGCTGAGCACCCGCATCGTCTGCTCGATCTGACCCATCGCATTGTCGAACAGGATCGAGCCGAGGTCGCTCTTGCCGGTGCGCGGCAGATCGATCGGCTTGATCAGCCCGCCGAGATCGGTCGGACGGCGCCAGAGCTCGACGTAGGACTCGAGGAAGGTACTCGCCACCTCGCGAAAATCGTTCTTCGCCGCTTTCGCCGCGCCCGCTTTGGAAATTTCGCGCGGCGTCGGCGAAACGTCGTAGACGATCTCCGTCAGCGCGGCGCCCGCCCCGCCGTCGATGCAGGCGTGGTGAACCTTGGAATAGAGCCCGATCTCGCCGTCCTTCAGGCCCTCGAAGACATAGAACTCCCACAGCGGGCGCGCGCGGTTGAGCAGCTTGGCGTGCATCCAGCCGACGGTCCGCGCGAGCGTCGCGCGATCCGCTGGCGCGGGCAGGCTCGCGCGAAAGATGTGGCGGTCGATTTCGAACTGATCGTCGACGACCCAGCTCGGATTGTCGATGTCGAGCGGCGTCTTCTCCAGCTTGGAGATCAGAATCGGCGCGAGATGCAGGCGCGATTCGATCAGCTGCTTGAAATCCTCGAAGAAGTCGCCGGCATAGCCGTCGCGGCGTTTGAAGATCGCCATGCTGCCGACATGCATCGGCATTTCCGGCGTCTCGAGATAGAGGAACGATGCGTCCATCGTCGAGAGTTTGCGCGCAGCGCTCATTTGTCCTCCCTTATCCCCGCGGCGTTCGGCTAGCCGGCTCGACCGCTAGTTCCGTCCGTTTTCCCGGCGTCCATAGGCCAGCATGAACGGGCCGAGCCGGCTGAACGGCCGGAACGTCCCTTCCGGCTGCGCCAGGCGGTCCGCGACGACCCAGAGCGCGGCGGCGTTGACGCCGAGCCCGGCATGGCTGGCCAGCACGAGCTCGATATTCTCCGCCCGAGCGTTTTCCTGCAACAGGCAGGTGCGCCAGTGGACGATGCCGTCGCTCTTGGTGAAGATCGACGTCGCAGGGACCGGCAGATCGCCGGCGAGCGCCTGAATGTCCTCGATCCTGGCGTCGGAAATCAACTCTCCCGACAGCAGCTCGTAGAGTTTGCGGATGCTGCTGGCGGTTACGTCGTTGGCGAAGGGGCTGCCGAGCGTGACGACGGACCGCACGGCTTCCGGCATGCGCAGCGCGAGATCGCGCGCATAGACGCCGCCGAGGCTCCAGCCGACCAGGCTGACCTTGCGCTTCGCCTTTTCGTGAACGAAGGCCAGACGCTCGCGCAATTGCTCGCGCATGCGATAGACGCCGCCGAAATTGCGGCCAAGGTCCCAGGCGTGCGGCTCATAGCCGAGCCTGCCGAGGTAGCGGCGAAGCAGCGACGTCGACAGATCGCCAGCGAGGAAACCGGGTAGAACCAGCACGGGATGGCCGTCGCCGCGCGGCGCCCTCATCAGGACCGGCGTCATCATGAGGCAGGCGTTCCACTCGATCAAGGCGCGGGCCTCGGCGAGCACCATCGCGCCCGACGGCGGCTTCAGTTTGGGGCCGGAAGCGGCGTTCGAGCTGGCGTCCAACATTTCCTCACCATTTTTTCGCTGAGGCAGGACGGCGGGCGCGCCGTCTCGAGCTAGAGCTTTTCCCGTCGCCACGTTGCCTTTTCGCGGCGGGAAAAGCTAGTCCCTTCTGGGATCTCGAGCGGAGGGCGCGCCCGCTCGAGTTCGCCGCCTCAAGCGGCCTTGCCGGCGCGCTCGGACATTTTGGCGATGTTGTCCTGCAGCGCCTTCGAGGCGCTCTGCAGCGCATTGGCGAGATAGTCGGTCGCGGACTTGACGCGATCGAGGCTCACCTGGCCGCGCTGGTTCAGGAATTCGACGTGGACTCGCGCGGCTTCGGCGAGCGACTTCGAACTCGCAAGCTTCTCGACGGCGGCCAGGGTCGCCTCGACATCCTTGTACAGCGCGCCTTGCATGGCGCGGCTGGCGTCGGCGACCGTGGCGACGGACGTGTTGAACGCGGACTCGATGTTCGAGGTCGCCTTTTCCGCGCCATTGCGCAGGCTCTCCGCCTGGTCCTTGGCGGTCTTCGCGGCGCGCAGGACGAACTCGCGCGCCCCGGCCGCGTCAACAGGGGTCGCCTCGGTATAGGTTTGGTCGATCGCATTCATGGTACTCTCCATCCTCATTTGAGCTATGGTCAGCCGGTCCGGAATTGGACCCGGCACATCGTTCTTACATGAACTATTGTGCAGTGCAACATGAATGTTGCGATGCGCCATCACGTTTTCGTGATCGTGGTCGCGCTCGGCGCGGCCAGGCTCGCGACCGCGAGCATCCAGAAACCACGACCCGCTAAGATTGCCCGCTTCGCGCCGTTCCGAAGACCCGCTTTCGGGGTGACACTTCGCCGGCTCGGGCATAAACGGGGTTCGATCAGTTGGACGATCGATTCCGTGGAACCGCACAAATGTGCAAACTCGAGACTCGCCGGTAGGTCAGTTTGAATTTCCGGTGCTGGGCCGGGAGCGGAATAGCGGCTTCCGGATGAGCGAGGCGCCGAAGCAGATTCGTTGGCAGTATACGGTTCGGGCGCTTCCGACCCGAAAGGGGGCGGTCGCCCTTTTTGCATAATTCAAGAGATATTTGAAGCACGGGGGGGGCGATTTGACGTAATGGAGCTTATGCGACTTCGAGAACACCAAACGAGCTCATAGAAAAAATTATGGAACAAGCCGACTGTCTTTCGCGCGAACCTGTCGAGGTGCAGGGTAGGTGCGGGTAGCGACGGTGGCTTAGCAATAGCGTAGCGCATAGACCGATCAATTCAGGGGAACCAGCCGAATTTTCTAGATGGAAATGCTCAGCCGCGCCCTTGATCGCCCGGTGGACAGGTGTGTTAGCAAGCAAAACCAACAGAATTGCGTTTGGACCCTGCATATGGCCGCGCCGCCGCCGCAAAGAGCGAGCGGAGAACCGAGGGGGATAACAAATTCTTATGCGACTTGCCTCTTTCTCCGCGCGATTGGCGACAGTATATCATCTAGAAAAAGGTGGAGCTTTACGGATGCCGAAAATCGAGATCATGCGCTTGGCACAGACAATTACCGACGACCTTTATCAGGCGGTCGCATACTACGAAGTGTTAGCCCTGTCCGGCCTCAACTCTGCTCTCATAGAGCGCGTCAATAACCGCAAAATTCATGAGGGATTCAATGTCGTTTCTGAAGCTTTGCAGCTCGGCGTGATTACAACACTATGCCGCATTTGGGATAAGACCCGTGGCACCGCTCGGATAACCGAAGTCGTGAGCAGGCTCCGCAAGAATACCCATCTGCTAGGCGACCAGGGCGCGTTTGAACAATGGCAAAGAGACGTAGAAAAGATCGAGAAGTCGGATGAGCTTGAGGTTCTTCGCGGCTTCCGGAATGTCGGCCTCGCCCACAGGAGTGATCCGAATGAGCCTGATCCTAGAAGCAAGGGCAATGCTCGTCGGGTATTACACGGCGATGAGCGCCATGTCCTCGAAGCGACGATATCAGTTGTTAGTAGGCTCAATGATTTAATTGGTTCGAGTGACTCCATAGATTTTGGCCATGAGCGACAAGATTGGCAGAGCCGTGCCGCCAAATTCTGGAACACTGTGTAGTCTTGACTCGCTTAGGCGACCCTCACCATTCCAAAACTAGCGCCTGCCGACGGTTGTTGATCGACCAGGATGTGAACCTGCTGAGAAAGCTCTGACCCAGCAGCAGGTCCCCTTTAACGTTCCCCATAGTGGCCGTCACATCCTCGATGACGCGATCACCGACCTTCAAACTCCGGATACGGAAAGTCTGGGATGGGACAGACGACCCATCAGCAAGGACATAGGTATTCGTCCCGAGAAAGTCCTCCTGCCGTAGTGTGCCTGTGCGCATCAAGGTCAGCATCACATCTACTGGGATGTTGACGTCAGTTGCCCCGCTATCGACGATGAAGCTAAGGCTCAGAGTGCCATTTATGACGACAGGGACCTTGAACGTACCGCCGTCCTGCAAGAGCCCGACTTCTGCGTGACCTGAGGAAGGGGACGGACTGACGCCAGCGGTAACTTCCGAAGGCGCTTGCGTCGGCTTTAGGAGCGCGCCGTTCGTCCATGTCCCGGTTTGCAGAATGCGCCCATTAACGGCGTAAAATGTCCCCTCCCCCTCGCGCTGGCCGTCTTTCCAACCACCTATAAAGACCAGCCCGTTAGGGTACGCTAACGTTCCGCGCCCTTCGCGGAGGCCGGTGTATTCATTGAGAAATCCAAAATATTTTTCTCCGGTCGGATAGGTGACGGTGACTTGTCCGATCGACTCTCTACCGTCACGGTAGTTCACCTCTATACGGTTGCTTATCTTCCCGCTCTTGAACCACTGCACCACGCCAGGGCCGGTTGCTACGCCATCCTTGCATAGTCCGGACCAAGTCACGCTCTCTTCGGGCATGGGAGAGTGGTTCCAGAGAGCACAGCCAGTCGAAGTGGCAAATGACCAGCCGGGAGTGTGGGTGACAGGATCGGCAAGTGGTCCAGGCGGATTAGCAAGCGCTGGATGCGAATAAACGAGCGCCATAGCGATAGCCAAGGCCCGCACAACCGTTCCCGAACGCGCCATAATTGGCCTTGTTTGCTGCCGTTCCGTGGGATCAGACGCCGCAGACCAGGATAGCGTAGTCGCACGGGAATGCAAATTGCAAGTAGCTAAGATGCAAGCAGCTAAGAAAGCAGCTGCTGTGACGTGCAAAAATCAAGAATTCTGACGAAGCGACTTTTGGCGGAAAGCTTGGAAGTTTTGAGAGAAGCGCCAAGAGGGTATGTGTTTTAGGGGGGAGAGGTGCCGTCGCTTGCCGGGGCTTTGCCGCCGCCTTGGAGCGGGCGATCCGCGCCGGAGGTGAGGACATCTCGACAACCCAGCAGCCAGCTTTCTGTGGTAGAGACTGCCACCATGATACGAATTGGCATTATCGCGATAGCGTTTGCGACCGCACTGAGCGCCGCCGCTCGAAGCGAGACCGTCACCCTCGTGTGTAAATTAGCCAGTCATGTCGATACGGGGCCGCCGGACACCGCGAACAAGTATTTCCGTGTCGATCAGATTTTCATTGATACCGACAAGCCAGCCTTCGAACTCCGCGTCGCGAATACGGTTGGGACGGCGCATGAAGAAGTTTATTCGCATGTTGATTTAGGTGATCCCTGCCGCAAACCCCAAATCCAAGTCAGGGGCGACACGATATCAGGCTCTCAGCAATGCGGGGCTCCAATCGGCTTCTTTTATTTCAAGGGGCTTCATCAATTCATGCTGTCGCAGTTGTACGTAGGACGAGGCGAAATCTTCGTCTGGGATTGCCTATAAAATAGGGCTAGAAACCAGCGAAGCCCGAACGCTTGCCGTAATGGAGCCGGAGAACACCGTGGCTTTTCAAGAGCGCCTCTTACTCTACGCAGACATCCTTGGGTGGTCTGAAGAAATTAGGCGCGGCGACGCAGCCAGGCTTCTTGCGGCGGTGCAAGAAATTCACGGGGAAGCTGAATTTAATAACGAGCGCGCTCGTCAGGAGCTTTTAGCTTTGGTCGGCACCACCATTCAAACTGATATTGGACCAAGACGTGCAGAAATTAATCGTATGGCCTTGGAGGTCCAATTCGGGGCTTTCTCGGACCACTATGTATTTTCGCTGCCCGCTTCTTTTGGTGGTCGCATCTTGAATATGGGCTCGAAACTAATAATTGCCCTCTTGCGTGCGGGGTTCGCGACTCGTGGCGCAGTAGTCTTAGGTTCCCTTCATCACTCCGACAATATCATATTTGGTACCGCCTTACTCGACGCAGTCAAAATGGAGGAACGAGAAGCTTTTTATCCTCGCGTCCTAGTTACTGACGCGGTGATTGGCCATTGCTCTGGAATGTTGAACGATCCACTCTATAAACCTGTGATCACCGACCAAGCTGGTCGCTGTGTGTTGAATCCATTTGCGAGGCCGTTTGACGGCCCCGACGAGGTTGTCGAGTCATTCGTGCGACAGAATTTTTTCCTCCCTGAGATTAAGTCGATAATCAATCATCAAATTGATAACCTCGAAAAACAGGGCCGCCGCAACCACGCGGAGAAATGGCGATACCTCGAACAATTTATTGTCGGGCCGGTGTTTGAGGCTGATCCGAAGTTAAGACCCTTTTGGAGCTAACCGGCAGGGGAAGCTTGCCGACCCTTGTTGCAGAATTCAAGATATTTGAAACACGGGCGGGGCCGTGAATTAATTGGAGTTTTCTGTTGCGTAAATCTGTTGCAGAATTGGGAGCATGAAAACCGTTTCACAAGCGGGCATGGCGGCGCAAGAGT
>JBAQGU010000636.1:0-17643 GCA_049287975.1 Roseiarcus sp. | reverse complement strand
GCGCGAGCGGCCGAAAAGATGCGCCGGCAGAATTTCGCGACGGCGAGCATAACTGTCTGGGTGCAGACCAACAGCTTCAAGCCCGATGAGCGGAAATACAGCGCCTCGAAGGCGGTGCGCCTGTCCGTGGCGACGGCCGACACCGGCAAGCTGATCGCGGCGGCGACCTCCGCGCTCGGAATCATTTTCAAACCGCGGTATCGCTACAAAAAGGCCGGCGTCACCTACCTCGATCTGACGCCGGCCGACCGGGTGCAAGGCGGATTGTTCGACCGGCCGGACGATGCGCTCTCGATCCGCCGCATGCGCACGAAGGAGCACAGCAAGCCGAAAGCGTCGTGATGTCAGGATGTTGCGCAAACGACCGTTGCCTTTGGGTGACAGTTCGGTCTTCAACTGAAAAATCAGGCAATTCTTGTTGCTCAACTCGGTTGTCCAACCCGCTTGGTGGACAACAGAGTCAGGCGACAGCCGTTAGCGTGGTTTATCGGGAAGATTACACGATGACCCCGTGTTTGCGATCAGGTGCTTGCAGGTTACAACTGTCGAAGACCAGTCAAAGCTGGCCCGCCCGCGGGCAGCCGGAACTCCCGTCCGGCGCGTCGCCGGGTCGATCAGGGTCGCGGGTCCCCGGCCGCCGCGAAGCGCTCCCTATCTCCATCGACAGAGACGTAGCCGTCCGGAAGATTGTCGGCGCCGGCCTCTCGGAGAAGTTCCCGAATCACCTCTTCCTGGTGCTTGTAGTCGCCTTCGCCAAAATGGTGGTAGCGTAAGCGGCCACGCGTGTCGGCGAAGTAGTTCGACGGCCAAAATTCATTGGAGAAGCTGTTCCAGATCGTCGAATTGGTGTCAACCGCGACCGGGTATCTGATGCCGTAGTTCTGCACGGCCTGACGCACGTTCGAGGTGAGGCGCTCGAAGGCCAGCTCTGGCGTATGGACGCCCACGACCACGAGTCCGGCGTTGCGATATTTGGCCGCCCAGGCCTTCACGTAGGGCAGAACGTGGCGGCAGTTGATGCAAGCATAGGTCCAGACATTGACGAGCACGACCTTGCCGCGCAGCGATGCGCCCGACAACGGCGGCGAATTGATCCATTCGGTCGCGCCCGCGAGACTCGGCAGGCTGCCTTCGCTCCCGAGGCCTTCGGCTGCAGCCGGCTCGATGTCGGATGAAGCGTCGAACGTCGTGCCGGTGAAGGCTGCCGGGATCAAGCTTGCGCCATAGAGATCGCTCGACAGGCTGATTTGGTGATCGACGGTCGACGCCTGTGGCGCGACGGGTTCCGCAGTCCTGTGGCGCGCACTAATGCCGAAGGTCGAGATCAGGCTTTGCTCGATCGGCGTGGTGTCGATCGTCGCGACATTCGACAGAATATCGGTGTCGAGGCCGGTCGCGGTCGCCGCGACAGCGACAAGAACCGCCGCGCCGAGACCACGCCGAATCAAGACGCCCGTTGCGAGGTATCGCTTAATCGCCGAAAAGACCCGGCCGCCGGCCAGGAGGGCGACCGCCAGCGAGGTCGCGGCGCCAGCCGCATACGCGAAGAGCAAGAGCGCGGTTCCGACGCTCGCGCCTTTGAGCGCCACGGTCGCTAGGACAAGTCCCAGGATCGGACCCGCGCAGGGCGCCCAGAGGAAACCCGTCGCAACGCCGATGACGAAGGACGCCGCGAAGCTGGATCGTCCGATCGTCCTGCCGAGCGAGCCGCTCAATCGGTCGCCGATCACAACCGCCGGCCGCGCCAGGAACGTGGCAAGCCGATCGGACATCAGCGTGAGCGCAAACAGCGCCAGCACGGCGAGCGCGACATAGCGTCCAAATTGGCTGGCGTCGACGGCCCAGCCGCCTGCCACCGCCGCGAGACTTGCGACGCCTGCGAAGGTCAGCGCCATGCCAAAGAGCAGCGGCAAGCCGCTACGCACGAAGGGTTGGTCGCCGCGCGCGAAGACGAAGGGTATGACGGGAAGGATGCAGGGACTGAGTATGCTCAGTACCCCTCCGATATAGACGAGCAGAGCCAGCATCATGCGACGACCTCCGGAATCTGGGCCAGTGCGGAAGCCGCTCGGCCTGTTTGTGCCTGCAGTTCGTTCATCACAGGAGACGTGTTACAGTCGTGGCGTCGGCGCAGGCAAAATAGGCTCGCTGCCCCCGCCCGCCGGTCGCCTGCACGGAATACCATTTCCTTTTTGAGAAACGTTTCGACTCGAAACGGCCATCAGATTCATGAATCACAGCGTTTTCGAATGATGACGCTAAGTACGTTTGAGGAAATAGGTGAATCTGAATGGCAACGGGTTTTGGGTAGTTTTGGGTAGGACGGTCCGGCGACATTTTGGGGATTCACAGCCTTTATGCTTGGGTAAGTGTGACTCTGCCGCCGGCCACGTCAACAGCGTGAGGAGTATTGTGTCGCGCTTCCCATCAATAACAACAAGCGTGATGTGTCTTAATGACAGGAATCGGCCCGCGACGCAGAGCCGACAACGTCCAAAGCGCTTTGGCAGTCGAACGCGACCACTGCGTCTTGAAAACGCCGCCAGCGGAGGCAATTGCTTTTTCTTCGACAAATGTGACCGGAAGGCTTCCCATTATGCGAGCGGGCATTCGCCTGACAGTTTCCGGTCTCGTGCTCGCGTCGATCATCGTGAGCGCGGTCGGCGTTCACATTCTATGGTGGCGGACAGCGGAAGCGAACAGCCGCGCGCTTGCCGATACCATCAACGCCCAGATCGATTCCACGGTCGAGAAGGAATTGACTACCATCACCAGCGAAGCGCGCGCCGCACATACGGCGATCCGGACACTGTTCGTTCAGCACGTACTGGAGACCCGCGAAGCGGACAAGCGCGAGTTCGTCTTTCTTTCGCAGCTTCAGGCGCAACTGGATATTTCATGGGTCGCGTTCGGCTGGCCAGATGGAACCTTCTTCGCAGCGCACAAACTCGGCGATCTCGGACTGGAAATGATGGAAATCGCACCGGTTGGGGGAGCGATCAAGCGACGCGTCGACAAATATGGCGTGGTGGTTGGGGACATCCAGTTCGAGAAACGCCGATTCGAGGACACCAACTACGTCGTCACCGATCAAGAATGGTACCGCGGCGGAATACGAGCCGACGAACCGCGCTGGTTCAACGTATCAGTTCAACCGGTTGGGTCGCGTCCGTCTATTGCCTATGCGGGTCCGGTCGACGTGTACGGAAAACGCCAGGGCGTCCTCGCAGTCATCGTTGAATACACGCGGTTCGCCCAGTTTCTCTCACATCTCTCGGTCGGACAATCGGGCGCGGCGTTCATTCTGGAGCGCGACGGCAGAGTCATCGCCGCGCCGGATCCGGATGCCGACGAGGTCCAGATGCAGCGGTCGGATCAGCCGTTGCTGCCGATCGCACAGGGCGCGATGAGGCAGGCCGGCAGCTCTTATGACGTCGACAAGAAGATCGCGAGGCAAGTGAGGCTGGTTGCCGCTGGAAGCTCCTATGCGGTGAATTTGACGCCACTCACCTTTCCCGGATGGACGCTCGCGACTGTCATTCCCGAAGCGGAATTCCTCGGACCGATTGAAAGTACGATACGGCAGTTGCTGATTGGGCTGGCGATCCTAATTCTTGCCGCCGGCATCTTTTCGGCGTGGCTTGCCCGCCGCGTCATCGCCACGCCGTTGATTGTGGTCGTCGATGAACTCAAGCATGTCGCACGCTTCGATCTGGAAAAGGTGCGGCGACACGCGTCGCACCTGATTGAGATCGAGAACCTGTCGAACGCTATCGCCGACATGGCCGGCGGGCTGGCCGCGTTCCGGAAATATATACCCTCGGATCTCGTGAGGATGCTGGTCAGCGAAGGCGTCGAGCCAAGGCCCGGCGGCGCGATACGGAAGCTGACGGTCTTGTTCGCGGACATTGCTGGCTTTACTGGGCTGTCGGAGCGGATGGGCGATCAGATCATCCCGCTGCTTTCCAAATACCTCGACACCATGTCGCGGGAGGTCAGCGACCATGGGGGCACGATCGACAAATTCATCGGCGACGCGGTGATGGCATTCTGGGGGGCGCCGGCGGCGAATGCCGATCACGCACTCTACGCCTGCCGGTCGGCGCTGGCCTGCCAGCGCGCCCTTCGGGCTTCCGGACTGACCGATGACGGCGGACGGCCGCTCAGAGTGCACATCGGCATCAATTCGGGCGACATGCTGGTCGGCAATATTGGATCGGAAGTGCGGCTCAACTATACGGTGATCGGCGACGCCGTGAATGTCGCAAGCCGGCTCGAAGGGGCCAACAAGGAATACGGCACCGAAATCATCATCGGGGAGGAAACGCGCCGTCTTGCCGGCGAGCGCATCCAGGTGCGAGAACTCGACCGGCTGATGGTCTATGGACGGACAGGCGGGATCGCGATCTACGAATTGCTCGACATCGCCGAACCCGGAACTGCGCCTCCGGACTGGGTGGCACTGTATGAGCATGGCCTTGCAGCCTATCGCCACCGCGATTTCGCAGCCGCTGCAAACTTCCTTCAGCAAGTTTGGGATGCAAGGACTTCGGATCAGCCCGCGCGCATCATGCTCGAGCGGTGCCTGCAGTACCTCGAGTCGCCCCCGGGCGAGGATTGGGACGCGACCAATGCGATGAAGGCGAAGTAGGGTCGGAAAATTGCGGGCTATAGCTGAAGGTCCGCCTGTTCACGGCTTCGTGATCTGGTCGGCGGTAATTCGAAGAGGTTCAGGCGCGTAGCATCTGCATCGGGCTCGCCTTGAACCCCCCGCTCGTCGGATTGTCGGGGCAAGCCGATGGCGAAGCCGTATTTTGCTGCATGTGATCGCGTGTCCAATATGCCCGGTAAAGGAAAATTCCGATGAATTCCAAGAACGTCATCGTCAATGCCAAGATCGCCGGCTCGCTCGCCGCAGCCCTCACCATGATCGCCGCCCCGGTATTCGCCGGCCCGAAGCCGCCGCAACCCACCATGGACAAGTGCTACGGTATCGCGTTGAAGGGCGACAATGACTGCGCCGCCGGCGCCGGCACCACCTGCGCTGGCACCGCAAAAGCCGACTACCAAGGCAATGCCTGGAAGTATGTCGCGAAGGGTACGTGCGAGAGCATTAAGACTCCCAATGGCGGCGGCTCGCTGGAGCCGACTAAGTCCTGACGTTGCATAGTCACGTTGGAGAACCCGATGCCGACGTCCGCCGGCGCCAGGAGCGCTTTCGGGGAGAGGGGACGTCAGGAAACAAATCGGCAATAGGTGAGCCGGGTGCGCGCCGCGGGGCTGTCGATGCGGATGTCGTAACCCGCCGGCCCGATGCCGAACGTCGCCGCACGCCTTCGTGCGCGGGCCATTGGCGTCAATTCCGACCACGGGCCGACAGTAGCGTTTAGAACGTGACCCTGGACGCCCCCGGCGCAAGCGGAGCCTCTGACGCGGCCGTGCCCACATCGCGTCCCCTGCGCTCTTAAGCGGCATCGCTCATGTAGTTTTGCGCCGGCTCACGAGCAGCCAGTCTGGAAACGCTGATTCGATTTGCTCGACGCAAAATTCGGTCGGCGATTTGAGTCCGGCTCATGATTATAGCGTCATAGTGGCTAACCGTTCGGAAGAAATCTTTCGCAGCCCGAGCGCGCAAGTCAACAGAGCAGCGAGCTCGGGTGCTCTAATTGAACCAGGGTCAAATCTTTTTGAACTAGGGTCAAATCTTTCGTCGAGTCGCGTGACGCCTGCACCGGCGGCGGCCATCTGCCCTGAAAAGCCAACGATTAGTACGACCGAGGGCTTGTCAGACCTGAGCATCACTAACTCACATCGGGCGACCTCAATAAAGCTCCGCTAAAACACTGCGGAGCGTGGAGACGATCTGATCGATCTGATCGAACTCCAGAATGAGCGGCGGCGAGAGGGCAGGGACGTCGCCGGTGAAACGAATCAGGACGTTCTTCTCGAAGGCCTTGACGAAGGTCTCGTAAGCGCGAGCGCCGGGTTGGCCTTCGCGAGGTGCGAGTTCAATGCCGGCGATCAGACCAATTGTCCGGATGTCGATGACGTTGGACAAGCCGCGCAGCGAGTGAATAGCCTCTTGCCACTGAGTAGCAAGTTCTGCGCCGCGCGTGAGGAGCATCTCCTCGATGTAAATTTCGAGTGTGGCAAGGCCGGCTGCGCAACCGACCGATGACCCGAATACGTGTAACCATGGAACAGCTCGATTACGGATTCCGGTCCGGTCATAAGAGCGGTCGTGTATGACGCGATTCGCAAAAACTGCCCCCATTGGGACGCACCCGTTCGTCAGCCCCTTCGCGGTGCTGATGAGATCGGGTTTCACTCTAAAATAGTCGGCAGCGAACGGCGCGCCGAGCCGCCCGAACCCGGTGATCACCTCGTCGAAGATCAATAGAACGCCATGCTTGCTCGCAGTGGCGCGGAGACGTTCGAGGTAGCCCTTGGGAGGGATGAGCACGCCCGTGGAACCCGCAACGGGCTCGACGATGACCGCCGCAATGGTTTCGGCTCCATGCAGCGCCACGAGGCGCTCAAGATCATCAGCCAGGTCCGCACCGTGCTCGGGCTGGCCTCTCGAAAAGGCGTTCCGGCCAAGGTCCTGAGTGTGTCGCATGTGATCGGCGCCCGGCAACTGCGGAAAAACGCGCCGGTTGTTCACGATGCCACCGACCGAAACCGCCACCGAAGCCGACCCCATGGTAGCCGCGCTCGCGCCCTATTAACCGCGTCCGTGTGCCTTGGCCGATGACTCGCTGGTATGCCAGCGCGATCTCGAGCGCCGTTTCCACCGACTCTGAACCGGAGCTCGTGAAGAACACGCGGTCAAGACTGCCGGGAGCGATCTCGGCGAGACGCTCCGCGAATTCAAAGGCAATCGGATGCCCCATCTGGAAAGTCGGCGCAAAATCAAGGTTGAGCAACTGGCGTTCGACGGCTTCGGCAACTCGTTTGCGGCCGTGACCCGCGTTCACGCACCAAAGCCGGCAGTGCCGTCCAGAATTTCGGCCGTCCGACGAGACGTAATACATTCCCTCCGGGCGACGAGCATCCGGGGCGCGGCCTCGAACTGCGGGTTGGCCGTAAACGGCATCCGGAAGCTATCGAGCCTTGGTTCATTCGAAAGCTGACGATTGGGGGCATCCATGGCTAAAGAGAAACTCCGTTACTGCGGGGGATAACATGCCGCTGTTTGTCGATCCGGCTCAGAAGCGCTTTGTTGGACGCCCATATAGCGCTTGCGAGACGTGTCGGAATTCACTTATTCTCACCCTCAGAACCTTGTGTTGAGGTCGGTCAACCACAAACGCGAGGCGTCGACCAGGACTGTCTCCACGCGGCGATCCAGACGCCTGCGAGTCGCGCCGCTGAGGATCACGGCGAATATCCCGAACGCCTTCTTTAGCCCAAAATTCACCTACCGATCGTATAACCATTTGATCCAAGCATTCTCCGGCGTGGGAGGTTTTCGTCCGCTGGACACGCGCAGGGTCGATCCCGAGCAGTTTGGTCTGCTGGATCGCGGTCCGCCTGGTGTCGATGGTGAAGCTGTGGCGTTTCTGCAGGTCGGTCGTAACGGTGTTGCGGGCGAGCGTGCCGAGATGGGCGAGGAGGTGTTGAGTGCTCCAGACCGGCTGGCCGGCGGGATTGCGCTTGGCCGCTTTCTTGCTCTTCGCGGTGGGCGATGGCGCGGTCCCTTCGCATTGATCTGAGGCGAGGATTTGAACTGGCCGCTACCCACACCGAAGCTGCTGACCCACTTGCCGCCAGTGTTTCACCTTCCGATTTGGTCAGCATAACTAACGAATCCGCTGAGGTTACTGCGGTCCCGGCGACTTTAGGCGGTCGAGCGTCGGAACCAATTCGGATGGGTCTGGGCGTCTCGTATAGTCGGGGCTGGCTTCCGCATAGACAACCATACCGTCCGGACGGATGACGAAGCGAGCTGGCATCGGCAGTGTCCAAGAAGAATCGTCATTTACGAGAGCAAGGTCGTTTCTGAAAACGCTCTTGTAGAGTTCAATCAGATAGTCCGGAAAAGCGTAGCGGAGGCCATATGCAGCAGATATATCGCCGCCGGGATCGCTCAAGATTGGAAACGTGATATCGTGCTGCCGGATCGATTTGCGGCTATTCGCTGCGTTCTGCGGCGAAATCGCCACCAGCGTCGCCCCGCGCGAGAGGATATCCGGTAACGCAGCTTGGAGCGCTTTGAGGTCGAGATTGCAATACGGGCACCACGCTCCACGATTGAAAGTCACGACGAGCGGCCCGCGTTTGAGGAGCTCTGCGGACTTGACCACTTGACCGTCATAGTCTTTTAACGCGAAGCCCGGAGCAAGGGCCCCGACCTTTGTCACACGGTCTAGCTGGCCGGAGCTTGTAAGCTCCTTGATCCCTCGGTGCACCGTCTCGATCACGGTCCGAGGTACGTTGAAGGGCGGCCCTCCCGATTCGAACTGTTCTCTGAAGGCATCGAGTTGATTTTGAAGCGACACGGTATCTCCTTGCTCGGCAAGACTGCCGAAAGTGCCTCGGAACGGTTATATGTTGCCGCCACCGCGGGAGTTTGTCGGCGAGGACAAGCCGCCGGCTCCAGGCCACTTCCTGCTCCGTGCTCGGCGAACGGGCCGCGGCAATCTCGTTCCCGATCGTCAGCCAATGGCCGCGACTTACGTAGGAGCGTTTTAGGGCGATCGATATAAAACGTCAATAGCGCCGGTGTGCAGTTCCAACGATCGGTTGGGAAAGATCAGGTCGGTCAGGGCAATTCGACGAGCACTGCGCGCGACACTGCAGCCGAGTGCTTCTGGGCCGGTGGATACCGGCCGACTTCGAGGGCGACTTCGGTGCGCATGTCGCAGAAAGATTCGTATTGCGAGCGCGAGGCTCGACCACGCATTCGGGGACCGCTGGCCGGCGCCAGCGCCACATAAAACACCGATGGTGCGCCGCCATCGAATGGGTGTGGTAAAATAACCATCCTTCGATCTTTTTTACGAAAGGACGGACGGGGCGGTCTATCCGCTTGCGCTCGGACGCGGCACTTTTTGGGCGATGGTTCTGCCGCTTCCGCGGATCGCGTTTCGAGAGCGCGGGTTACGGCAGTCCGCGCCGCGGTGTCAGCGTTTCGACAAGAATTTTCGGGTCGAGCCGCTGAGTGAAGTCGGCTACGATATAGGAGAGCGCGATCGTTCCGTTGGGATCGATCATGAAGTCGGCGGGAATCGGCAATAGCCATGACGCGGTGCTGAGTTCGCGCGAAAGGTCGAAGTTGCGCCCGAGATAGAATTGCCGCAAGCGATCCGGCACTAAATAGACAAGCCCATATTGCAAGGCGACGCCGAGATTCAAGTCTCGCAACAGGTGCACCCGCGGTCCGAGGGTCGCTACCCGCGAGACGAGCCGCTCGCTTGCGGGCTCCGGCGAAATCAAGAGCAGGCTGGCGCCGAGCCGCGCCATTGCGGGCTGCTCGGCCAGCAGCGCCGCGAGTTCGGCCTCACAGAATAGACACCACTCGCCTCGGTAGAAGCTCAACACGACCGGGCCCGTCCGCAAAAGCTCCGACAGCACGACATGAAGTCCATCAGATGCGGTCAAAGCGAAATCCGGAGCTTGGTCGCCCACCTGTTTGCCCCGTTGCGGAACGCCACTCCGAACGAGATGATGGGCCGCCGCTTCGATCTCATCGAGATAGGCGGGGCCAGCTTCGATCCGCCGAGCCTCGAGGGCACTCTGGAACGTCATCGGGAGGCGCCGAACGCTGTTCGATATGAAATACGCGTCATCGAATTCAGTCCCCCTTCATTTCACTATCGAGTGACGGATCATAAACTTCCTCCCCGATAGTCGGCAAGTGGTCTGCGATGGTTCGCCGGCGGGGGGAGGGCGGCAGCTGACGCCGAAACGAAAAGCTTGCGATTGGACGACGAAAGCATAGCCGATTGCTATGGAATCGATGCTGTTTGTCGACTTCCCTTAGTTGCGTAGCCATGGATAATAAAGCGACCAACGGAATATATTCTCAGGGTCGCCGTGGTCGGCCCTTTCCTGGCGACGCATGGCTAGCCCGTACCACCCCCTGAAGGTAAATTATGCATCCGGAAACCACTGCGGTTTATGCCGGCTGGCGACGCGTTGAAGCTGTTGCTGTTCCGTTCTACCAGACAACTGCCTATCAGTTCGTAAGTGCGGAGCAAGCTGCGAACTTGTTTGCGCTCAAAGCGCTCGCATCATGAACCCGACCTCCGACGCGTTTGAGAAGCGCTTCGCTGCGTTGGAGGGCGGCGCGGTGGCGCTCGCGGTCGCGTCTGGCCAGGCGGTCAGCGACCTCTCCGTTCAGAACCGCGCAAAAGCGGGCAACAATATCGTGAAATCCAATAGCCTATACGACGGCGCCTGGAATTTGTTCGCCCATACGCTGAGGGAGAGACTCGGTTCGTCGATCCGGCCTATCCGCAGGCCTTTGTTCGCGCCAGTGACGAACGTACGCGCTACTGGTACGCCGACTCTTCCCAATCCGAAACGGCAACTGTTCCCGATCGCCGAAGTGGCGGCGCTCGGACGACCTCTCGGCATCCCGCTGACCGCGGACAACACTGCCGCTCCGCTGTTGGTCCGCGCGTTCGATCATGGCGTCGCTGCAATAACCTATTTCGCCACCAAAAATCTCTCAGGACATGGCACGACAATCGCCGGCTTGATCGTGGACGGCAGCAACTTCGACTTTGCCTTGAATACGCCTGACCCCAGCTATGACCGCGCCGTATGGTCGCAAGCCGCCAAACCGCTCGGTCCGATTGCCGTGCCGCGCCTTTCCGCAGGATCCAAGGGGCGGATCCCAACCGTCGGGGGGGTAGAAATGACATTTGAATGCAAAAGATCACACGCAAAACCCCCATCGATGATCAGCTCCACCGACTCCCCGATCGCACATTGCACCGTGCGAACCGTCTGCGGCCGTTCCGTCACTTCTATTGGCCCGACGGATCGCAGATCCGTTGGGCAGTCGTCGATAGGGTTCACTATCCGAGCGATCGCCCGCGAGTGGCGAAATGTCAGCGCGAGGCGATCGCCGCATCTCTTTCCACAACCTCGGAGGATTATATCGATGTAACTTGCCCGGGCCTACTGAGCAAAATGCTCGAAACTGCATCAAATTCGGTGCGCTAGTTGGTTTAAACGGAGAGAAGTACATGTCAATTAGATCCACTGTAAGCTTGTTTGTACTCACCAGCGCTGTTGCGACTGCGCTCGCGTCGATTGCCACGGCGGCTCCCTTGACCGAGGCGGAAGAGAAGGCCGCTTTGGCCGCTCACAAGGAGAAGTGCTACGGCGTCGCGCTGAAAGGTCAGAACGACTGCGCCGCGGGGCCGGGAACGACGTGCCAAGGCACATCGACTGTCGACTTCCAAGGCAATTCTTGGAAATTTGTGCAGCACGGCACCTGCACCACCATACAAGTGCCGGGAGGTCGAACAGGTTCGCCGACGCCTCTGTGAAGCGTGATCGACTGACGTAAATATCAGCAACTACCGAAAGGTGGAGCGAGTCATGAACGCAGTGACCGAGTTTTCGGATTCGCGCGCAGTACGGCATCTCCGCCTTCCGGCCCATCCGATATCGGGCCTTGCAGGCACGAGTTTCAAACATGAGCATCTGTCGGCGATTCTAACAGAAGGCAGGCAGGAAGGCTTCTTCGAGGTTCATGCCGAGAACTACATGGGCGCCGGCGGCTCACCGCATCATGCACTCGAACGTATCCGTCGTGATCATCCGGTCTCGGTGCACGGTGTGTGCATGTCGATCGGCGGTCCCCAGCCTCTCGATCGAACTCATCTCGAACGCTTTCGTGCGCTCATCGAACGCTACGAGCCGGCCCTGGTCTCCGAGCATCTGGCTTGGTCGACCCACGAGACCACATATTTCAACGACCTCCTGCCGTTGCCATACACTCAGGCCACTCTGAATCGCGTCAGCGACCATATTGACGAAGTACAGGCGGCCATCGGTCGATCGATCCTTCTGGAGAATCCGTCCACCTACGTCGTTTATCGGGATTCGACAATGGCCGAGACGGATTTCATTCGCGAACTGGCGCGTCGCACTGGCTGCGGGTTGTTGCTGGACGTCAACAACGTATTCGTATCGTCCATCAACCATGGCTATTCCGCGCTCGACTATCTCGTCGACTTTCCGCTGGAACGGGTGGGTGAAATTCATCTGGCGGGACACACCGAACAGGCCGACGACGAAGGCGATCTCATGCTCATCGACAGTCATGACGGCCCGGTGGCGGACGCGGTGTGGAAGCTGTTTGAGATAGTTGTCGGTCGCCGCGGCGCAATGCCTACGCTGGTCGAATGGGACAGCAATATTCCTGAATGGCCTATCCTCAAGGCCGAAGCCGCCGCCGCGCAGAAGATCCTGGACGGCCATGCGACCAACCTCATGTCCGGTGAGATCCATGCACGTCTCCGAGCACGCTGAAGGGCGCCACGGCGCAAAGCTGTCCTTTGCAGCCGACTTCTCGTCGGCCTTGCTCAACCCGGAAATCGAAACGCCTGCCACGGTCACAGGCCCAAGCGAGAAGGCCGCGATCAAACGTTATAACGTCTATCGCAACAACGTTACCGTCAGTCTCATCGACGCGCTCGCGGCCGTCTACCCAGCGGTCCACCGCATCGTTGGCGTCGAGTTCTTCCGCGATATCGCCCGCCTCCACATTAGAGCGATGCCTCCGACATCGCCGTTGCTGTTCGAGTATGGCCGCGACTTTCCCGGCTTCATCGAACGCTATCAACACGCCCACTCGATGCCTTGGCTGGCCGATATCGCGCGCCTTGAGCGCGCATGGCTCGATGCCTATCACGCGGCCGATAGGGAAGCGCTAACTTCACAAACTCTAGCCTCTATCCCCCCGGACAGGCTTGCAGATATGATCTTCGTTCCGCAGCCGGCGACTAGAATCGTTCGCTCCGATTTTGCGGCCGTTTCAATCTTTGCCGCAAACCGGGCCGAGGGGCCGGTCGGTCGCATCGAAGCGACCACCCCGGAAGACGCCCTGATAACCCGGGCCGGCCTGGATGTTGTCGTCCGGCGCCTCCCTGCGGGCGGGGCAGACTTTTTGACACATCTCGCTTTGGGCGAACCGCTTGGCGAAGCCGCCTCGGCGGCGTTTGCGGCATCCGCCTCATTCGACCTTGCAGCCAATATCGCGGGGATGATCGAGGCTGGCGTGTTCACGGCTGTCCATTTCGGAGATAGATGATGGCAACCACCGACTTATACGTCGTGAGCAATAGGGTGGTGCTTTGGATCGGCATGTTTGCTGACAGATTGAGCGGCGTCGTCCGTCGTCTATCTGAACCCTCCTTAGTCAAGCTCGTGCTGCGCGTTGCTCTCGCGGTGCCATTCTGGCGGTCCGGCATCCTCAAGTGGGATGGGTTTCTTCAACTCAATGACACCGCCGTGGAACTGTTCAGCAGCGAGTTCATGCTCCATCTGCCGGGCGGTCCCTACCCGTATCCGGCGCCGGTCACCATGGCCTTCATGTCCGGATGCGCGGAAATTCTCTTTCCCGTTCTTCTCGTTTTCGGCTTTGCTACCCGGTTCGCCGCAACGGGGCTTCTGTTCATGACGTTGATCGTCGAACTGACCGTCCCGGACGGCTGGCCTATCCACATAACCTGGGCGGCCATGGCGCTCGGCATCATGGCGTGGGGGCCGGGCGTGCTTTCCCTCGACTACGCTATTCGGCGACTGCTGAAGTTATCCAACACCAATTCCTAAATGGGCAGGCTACATACAATACGACGCTCGGCGAAATGGTTATCTTCGAGTTGGCGATACCGGATACGATTTCGGACGCTCAAATATTGGCTCAGGACAAGCCCCAAGAGGGCTCGCGGATTACGAGGACCGGTTGGAGGCTTACAAAATCGCCTGCAATAACGACGACCCCGTGATGGGCTGTTTTCGCGTCCAATAACCACCCCCTGTAAGTTGTCCGTCGGCGTCCTTTTCTTTGGCCCAATTGGTCGGAAAGAACGGATGGGGATGTTTGGCGCAGACAAGATCGGCGCCTCCGGGCGCCTCCGACAACGAGAGATGACATCTTGACGCTCGACACCGATCCCGTGCGGACCGAGCCGCCTCGAACAATCTATCCCAGACGCTGTCACGATGCGGCTGATCCGAACCGAGAGCTCCTCGCGCGTCGGCCACCCCCGTGCCTCTATCTGGAGGTCACGAACCGCTGCAACCTGCTCTGCGCGACCTGTCGCCGCACCTATGTCGAGTGAGACCCGCCGGCCGAGCTGTCTTGCGATCTCTTCCGAACGATCGTCGATCAACTGCCTGATCTCTCACGCGCCGTGTTGCACGGCGTCGGCGAGCCGATCCTGGTCAAAAACCTTTCCGAGATGGCGCCCTATCTGAAGGATCGTGGCGCCTGCGTGCTGTTCAACACCAACGGCACGGTGCTGAATGAGCGTAACGGGCGAGCGCTCATAGCAGCGCGTCTGGACGAGTTGGGGGTGTCGCTCGACGCGTCCAGAGCAACGGGCGATCGGTCCTCTCTTCGCCGCGCTCAAAGCCTGCGGACTCGACGAGGTCGCGGTCGTCGACGGAGACCGCCCGCGCGGCGGGCGCGACGACGCCGGTCGAACCGCGGCGAGGATATGGGCGGGCCCGCGCCGCTCGACGTATCGATTCGATGCACGGCGGCTATGCGGGCGTCGAAAACCTGCGACCCTCGGTAGCGTGGGTTACGTCGTCGGGATCTCGGCCGTCCCCGTCTGCTCGGCTCCAGCTCGCACGATCGATCGGAACCGAGCGATGCTGCAAACTATGACAGGTGATCGGTGTAACTCCGAACTCTAGAATCCGAAGTAACGATGTGCCTCTGGAGGTGTGCCCGCATGGAAATGCATCAGGTCCGTTACTTTTTGGCCGTCGTGAGCCATCTGAACTTCACCCGTGCAGCCGAGGAATTGCAGGTGGCGCAACCCTCGCTGACGCGGGCCATCCAGAAACTGGAGTCCGAACTGGGCGGCGCATTGTTTCGACGCGAGCGGAGAAACACGCACTTGACCGAACTTGGGCGAACCATGCTGCCGCACCTGAAAGCAGCCTTCGTCGCGGCGGAAACAGCCAAGAACCAAGCCAAGCGCCTTCAGCAAAAAGACATCGGATCGTTGTCGCTCGGCGTCTGCAGCGGGATCGATGCGCGCGCGGCCGCCGCCCTGGTGGTCGACGCCGCCCGCAAACTTACAAACGTCGACATCTCGGTCGAGGTCGCGGAGACGGAAGTCGTCGAGAGACGCCTGCTGGCTGGCGAATTCGATGCCGCAATCGTCGCATCTCTGCACGGCGCCCACGAGCGCTTCGTTTTCAATCCGATCCTCACGGACGACATCGTGGTGGTCTTCGCGAAGGGGCATCAGTTCGCACACCGCCAGACTATTGGGATCGAAGAGCTCGATGGCGAGCCGCTCGTTGTCGGCTCGGGCTTTCGCTTCGACGAAGATCTCGCAGGCAGGTTGGAGACGTCGAGCGTCGCGCGGCATCAGCGCTACCGCAGCAACGACCTGCGTTGGGTTGCGGAGTTCGTGCGCAACGGGCTCGGATGTGCTGTGATGCCGCGTGAGACAGCCTTGAGCCATACGCTCGATCACCGCAAGCTCGAGGGTTTGCCGTTGCGGCATAGAACGATGCTCGCGACGGTTGCCGGACGGCGGCACTCCTCGGCCGTCACGATGCTAATCCAGCAGGTCGCGATCGGCGCACGCCCTGTTCAGCGCCTGGGGCATC
The DNA here is from genome assembly GCA_049287975.1 of Roseiarcus sp. Lineage (GTDB taxonomy): Bacteria > Pseudomonadota > Alphaproteobacteria > Rhizobiales > Beijerinckiaceae > Roseiarcus. The sequence continues at coordinate 1,827 of JBAQGU010000636.1, read as the reverse complement.
GAGCATTGGCCTCGACCAACGACGCTTCAGAAAGGCACTGGACGCTTCCGTTCCGCGATAGTGCCCGGTAAAGCGCGCAAAGAGGCGCGTTGCGCGAGCTTGCTTCTGCGACCGATGATCAAGGCATCATCGACTTGACCATATCCATCGCCATTTGCATCAAATCGGGTCGAACATATACGGCGACCGCTAGCAACGCAAAGAAGCCAAGAAAAACGCCGCCGAACACGCTTAGCATCGCCGCACGCTGAGCGTTTTGTGCCGCTTTGTCGTCCAGAGATGTCGTCATGATCGACCTCCAATAACGTGAGAGCGCGACCCCGACGAGGACGCCTCGCATCTAATCTGATCCAGGGCTGTGGGTGAACTGACTCGAGGGGATTGTTTCGATAGCTCTCGCCTATCGAAGAGTCATCCTCGAGGAGGTATCGCTTTATCTACGGCGACGACAGGCAGACGGTCCGAAAGCTGGCCTCAGTGATATCTGCGGACAAGATCAGACGGCCCGACGCCTCGACGCGGACTCTGGAAGCATCAGCCGAATCCGGACCTGATCGGCGGGCATGACCAAATTGCCATCGCTGTCAACGATATAGGCCGTGACGGCGCCATCACCCAACAGAGATTTAGCGCCGCACAACGCCTTCTCGATCGAAGGACAGGGCGGCCCAATAACCGGGACACCGGGGGTCGTAGCAGCGGTCACGACGAAATAGGTTATCATCTCATTGTTCCTCCCTTCGCATCTAACGAGTTAGGGTGCAGCAATCAAAAACCGCGACAGGCGTAGCGAAGTTGCGAGACGGTGTTGCCGGTTTTGAGAAGTTGAATTGCGGTTACGAAGGAATGCGCGGGACAATTGATCGTGGGATCGTCCATCGCCAGCGGGCTCGGCTTTGCATTTCCCTCGCCCATGAATACCGGATCGACCGTGCGAACCTCACGCATCGCAGATGAGGCGCCAAGACCGTCTAACCGATGGCTCAACTCCGTGATCCGGTTCTCTAGCTGATCGACTCTTTGTTGAAGAGACGCGAGATCCTCGGCGTTCGCAGCCGAAGGCGACAGCATGGATGCCAGGAGGACGAGTGTCGTGAGTTTCATGCCGGTCTCCGGTTCGTAGACACGGAAAGATCGCTCCGGGAAACGGAGGGGAAGCGGTCAGGCGCCGCACCCCTCTTCTCAGATGAGGGGCGCGCAGTTTGTACTTCGCCTGGGCTCTGGAATTGTTACTCGAGACTGCGATCTATTGGGTTGCGGTCGTATCGAAATCCGCTCCGACGCCCGTGATCAGGCGAACGCCGACCTTGAATGTGAAGTACGACCAAGCCCATCCGAACATGACCGACAACCGATTGCGCATTCCGACCAGGAACAGGATGTGCGCCGCGCCCCAAAGCCACCAGGCGAGAGCGCCCGTGAGCTTTATCCGGCCGAATTCGGCGACCGCGCTCTTGCGCCCGATGGTCGCGAGGCTGCCCTGGTGGCGGTAGCGGAACGGCGGAGGCTTCGTGGCGCCGCGCATCCTTGCGCGCAGCACCGAAGCGACGTAGGCGCCGCCCTGTTTGGCTGCGGGCGCGAGCCCCGGCGCCGGCTCGCCATCCCAGGCAATCGCCAGCGCGGTGTCGCCGATCGCGAACACATCGGGCAAACCGGGCACCGACAGGTCAGGCTCGACTCGGAGGCGCCCGGCCTTGTCCGCCTCTCGGCCGAGCCATGCCGCGGCCGGAGAAGCAACCACCCCGGCGGCCCACAGCACCGTGGCGGCGGGGATGCGCTCGCCATTCACGATGACGCCCTTTGCGTCGATCTGCTCCACCCGGCTGT
>JBAQGU010000635.1:0-2361 GCA_049287975.1 Roseiarcus sp. | reverse complement strand
GACCGACCCCGAGTTCACCAGCGAGGCGGACGCGGCGGTGATCGCGGTGCTGATGCGCCGTCTGACCGAGCGGCCATGACCAGCGCGGCCCCCGGAATGCCGATGCGGGAATTTCGCGCCGCGCTGCGAGCGGATTTCCACATCTTCGTGGTGCGCTGTTTCATGGAGCTGAACTCCGCGGCGTCGTTTCAGCCGACCCCGCACCTCGAGGTGATGGCGGCCAAGCTGCAGGCGGTTCGCGACGGCCGCATCAAACGGCTGATCGTCGCCATTCCGCCGCGCCATCTGAAATCGCTGGCCGCCTCGGTCGCGCTGCCGGCCTGGCTGCTCGGCCACGATGCGAACGCCGCGATCGTCAACGTCACCTACGGCCAGGAGCTTTCCGACAAGTTCGCGCGCGACTGCCGCGCAATCATGACGGCGTCGTGGTATCGCGCGCTGTTCGCGACGCGTCTCGTCTCGGACCGCGCGTCCCTGACTGAACTCGTCACGACGGCGGGCGGGTTTCGGCTGGCGACCTCGGTCGGCGGCGTCTTGACCGGGCGCGGCGCCGATTTCATCATCGTCGACGATCCGCTGAAGCCCATCGACGCGATGTCCGAGAGCCGCCGCGCCGCCGTCAACCAATGGTTCGACGGAACGCTCTTTTCGCGCCTGAACGACAAGGCCAAAGGCGCGATCGTCATCGTCATGCAGCGGCTGCACGAAGACGATCTCGTCGGCCATGTCCTGAAGCGGGAAGGCTGGGACGTGCTCTCGTTGCCTGCGATCGCCGAGCGCGACGAGAAGTTCGTCGCCGATACGCCGTTCGGACCGAGATATTTCGACCGCGGGGCCGGCGAGGCGCTGTGCGCCGAGCGGGAATCCCTCGCGACGCTCCAGCAGATCCGCACGGCGATCGGCGAATTCAATTTCGCCGGCCAGTATCAGCAGACCCCCGCGCCGGCCGGCGGCGGCATGGTCAAGGCGGCGTGGTTTCCGCGCTATCGCGCCGAGGATCTGCCCCGCTTCGATCGGATCGTTCAGAGCTGGGACACCGCCAACAAACCGACCGAGCTCGCCGACTATTCCGTCTGCACGACGTGGGGTCTGAAGGGCCCGAATTTCTGGCTGCTGAACGTGCTGCGCAAGAAACTCGCCTACCCCGAGCTGAAGCGCGCGGTGCGCGAGCAAAGCGAGCTGTTCAGCCCCACCGTGATCCTGATCGAGGACAAGGCTTCCGGAACCCAGCTGATCCAGGACCTGATCGCGGACGGGTTGTCGGCGGTGACGCGCTACGCGCCCGACGGCGACAAGATCATGCGCCTGCACGCGCAGACCGCGACGATCGAGAACGGCTTCGTCCATCTTCCCGAAGCCGCCCATTGGCTGCCCGATTATCTCGCCGAATTCATGCTGTTCCCGAACGCCCGCTACGACGACCAGGTCGATTCCACCGCGCAAGCCCTCGCCTGGGCCAAACAGCGCCCGGCGGCCCACGCCATGCTGGAGTGCTGGCGACGGATGGCGGAAGAGGCGGGGGGGTAGCAACTCCACGCGGCCGGCGGCCGACAGGGGGTTGGTAAAGTATCGACGTCACCCGCCGTAGCCCCTGCGCCATCTGCCAGCCCCGCGGGGCTGAGCGGGCGTTGCGGTGACATTACCAATCCCCTATCCTCTCAGGAGATGTCGTTGCGTGGCGCGGAAATGATCGGCCGCCCTCTCGGATCGCCCCGCCTGACGGAGCGTGATCCGAGACCCGCAAAGCGCGGGCCGACGCCCTCGTGCGATAAGGGGGGTTAGTTCAACTGAGTGTCACCACAACCTACCCGTAACCTACCGGTCCGAAGGATCAGCGGAGTTGCTGCTGGATGAAATGAGAAGCAAAGTCGGTGAACTGCGTCGCGATGGCGTCCAGCCGCGTCGCGATTTCCCTAACCTTCTCGCGGCGAGCGGGGCTCCTGTCTTCGTCCGCGCCGAACACATAGCGCACGACCATCCGATCCATCACTGCATCAGAAAGCTCGAAATGCCAATCGAGCGAGGTCGACCCAACCGAATAGCTCCACACAGCGTCGAGGTCGTATTCGATTGTCTTCTGCAAGTGCTCTGCCGTCACTTTCGGGTCATAGTGGAACGTCGCCTTGCTCCTAAACCGGTAAAGGTGACCGCGCTCCGGTGAGTTCAAAATTGCGACGAGCTGCGCAAAATTCTGCTGAGTGCGACTGTCACATTTAGCTACGCGATCACGAAGTTCGTCCGATTTATTGATCTCATCTATAATAGTCAGAGCCTCGTAGACGTGGCTCATCAACACCCGAATAAAATACATTCTAGCTCGGCGCTGACGATAGGCACGACGCTGTTCGGTTGTCTCGGCCC
>JBAQGU010000634.1:0-1611 GCA_049287975.1 Roseiarcus sp. | reverse complement strand
CGGGACAAGCCCGGCCATGACGGAAAACGACATGGAAATCAGCGACTAAGCTTTTTGTTTCTCGTTAGCGATGCGAAGCAATCCAGGGTTCCGCCGCCGCCCACCTACCGATTTCGCCGTGCTCCGTCCGCTGACGCCGGGAGACGCTGAAACGGTGATTACACGACCGGTGTCGCGAACACGTCCAGGGACTGCCTCGTGGAGACATGGATTGCTTCGCTCCGCTCGCAATGACGGACAGCGCGCTTGTTTCCTGACGGGCGCTCAGATCGCATCTACAGTCGCCGTGACGCGAATTTCGTCACACGACAGCGCCCCGCCGGAGATGACCAGCGCGACGCCTCCGTTCGTCAACCCATCGTCGGTCGCGATGAGGTCCACCTCTCCAATCGAGGCGCGCAGCCGCCCACCCACAACCTCGACGACGATCGGGTAGGGCGTTTCAAAGTCCCAGACGAACGAAGTCTCTGCGAGCGTCTCGCGGAAGCCGTCAAAGACTTTGACGATGCGGAAGACATTCGGCCGCACGAGCAGCGCCGCGTAATAGCGCCGCAATCCCTGGACGCGCACGCCGACGCCGGCATATTCGGCGAGATTCACGGTGACGATCGCGGCGACGCGATAGTCGGTCCATTGGCGCGTGCCGTGAACGAGCAGACCTTCTTCCCGATCCTGCGAGATGCGAAACGCCTGCGGAAAGTTCTTGGAGAAGAGGCTGACGCCGTTGACCCATGAGCGGCGCCAGAAATCGCTCGTCTCGTCGGGCCTTCGCAGTCGAAGGTCCGGCGCGCCATCCCACCTGAGATAATCGAGCCGGACGGCGCCGCTGGCGCCCGCTGCCTGCGACCGCAAGGCGATACCAATGGATTGGATCGGTTGCCCGCCGGTGTCGGGAATGCGCCAGGAGAGGACCGTCTCGGCGCCGGGCGCAAGGGCGGCCGCATCGCCGTCGACGGCGCTCAGTGCGTCATTCCGATCATAGACGAGAGCCCGGAGCGCGACTTCGACAGCGCCCCGATTGCTCGCCTCCGCGAACACGCGCGCGCGAACCATCTGTCCGGAATAGAGCATCGGGGTCGCGATCAGTTCGTAGGTCCGCATGCGAACGACATCGGGCGCGGTGAAGGTCGGCGTCAGCACCGCCGCCGGCTCGGCGCCGAGGCCCTCATAGCGGATAGAGAGCGCCCGGCCTGCTTCGAACGGTTCGTTGCTCACCCGCAGCGCGCCCGCGCCGGTCGCCTCGACCCGAAAACCTTGCACGCTGCCCGGGAGCGAGAAGTGGAATTGCGCGCCCTGCTTCGGCGGCGCCATCGGCGCGACGCCGGCAAGCCGCCGCCCCAGATCGACGAGCCGCCAGGTCACGCGCACCGCATCGTTGATGGCGCCGCCGCCGTCGGCTGAGGATATCAACATTCGGTCGGCGACGGGGCCGCGCCAGTCGGGCCCGGCGTCGTTCCCCGCCAGCCCCAGCATGGCGCCGATCAGGCAGCCGACATTGCCCGCGTTGCAGTCGGTGTCCCAACCCGAGGTGCAGACGATCGTCTGTGCGCGAGCGAAGTCGTCGGGCGAGTAGAGCACCGCCATGATCATGATCGCGTGATTGGGTACGAC
>JBAQGU010000633.1:0-7806 GCA_049287975.1 Roseiarcus sp. | reverse complement strand
GATGTGGCGGATGCGTTCCGGTTGACCGGTTTTTTTCTCGACCGAGACCTTTTCGCGCCGCGCGGGCAGCCGTTTCCGGATTCCCGCCGCGCGTTCCTGGCCGCGGCGGCGAAGCCGGACCGATCCGGCTGACCGATCACCCAGCGTCCCATCTTCATTGCGAGCGGAGCGAAGCAACCCAGGGGCCAGGTGACGCGGCCCCTAGGTTGCTTCGTCGCTTCGCTCCTCGCAATGACGACCCAGACCGATCGGCGCGACTGGGTCACGCCGGCGCTGAGCGAGATTCCGTCCGCGTTTCTCGGTTTTTCAAGGCCTTGCGGCCAGGAAAATTTCCCTCCCCCTCCTGCGGTCCATTCGCTCCCGCTCGATCCGGTCAACCGGGGAGAGGCGCCGATTTCAGTCCTGCATCGAGCGATTTCAAAGCATTGGGCGCCTTTTTCTGGGACTTCGTGGCCGACAACCTGGTGTCCATAAGGGCATTTCTTATAATTCACTAGTGGTATCAATCAATTGGGAGCAATACTAAAAGCATGACCGCAACTTGTACCAATTTCTGCACCTCAATCGGGCTCGAGCCGAATTACGGCGCCCGCGCGCGAATGGGAGGAGGACCGCTGTTTCCGCTTCGACGCGCCGGTCGCGATACCTCATCGGCGCGGTCGAGAGCGAGAGCGCGGCATGGGGCGCCTCGGCGCTGCAAAACGCGGTTCGGGGGCGCGCCGCCGCCTCCAAGCATTTCTCCAAGCTTTTCCAAATCTCGGCTGTTTTTCTCCAAGCTTTTCCAAAGAAAGCTTTGGCCGTTTTGTGGGATTTCAATGGGTTGCAAGGCTTCCAAACCCAATGAGTCCTCTTCCAAATATTTTGCTCTCCTTGGGCTCGAAGAACCCGTCGCAAGTGGCCAGACCAATGGGGATCGTTGAAGGCACATTGAAACACGCTACCATGGATGCCGTTTTTCCGAAAGAAAATCGACACAAAAATCGTCGCTTCCTGTTTCAGCGGGCGCGGCGTCCTCCGAAGCGGCGGCCAGCTTTCATAATTGAGTCCACGTTTAAACGACACTTTCACGAGAATTCCACTTCGAGATACTTCTCCCGTTCGCAAGCATGCGCCTGGGGCAGGGATTACGGGGACACGATACGCAGTTCAATACGCAGTTCACGCAATAAACCGTCACCGTAACCCCAGGATCGGCGAAGCGAGCCCTATGGGGCCGCGACAGTTCCTGCGCCACATTCCGCTCCGATGTGTTCCCGGCATTTCTATCGAGCTTCCGTAGCGGAATGTAGATCAATTTCGAGCAACTGATGCTCACGATTGACGCTTGCATAGCCAATCCGGGAGTGATCAACGTAGAAAGGTTTTTCGGCCAGTGGGCTGCCGGACCTCGAGGCTCGCGCGGCGCAGTTCCTTCTTCTGTACCATGGCTTCGACCCCGGGACGATCGATGGGGTCGTGGGCGCCAAGACGAAGAGCGCGATCGCGGCCTTCAGCGCGAAGCATCAAATCCCTGTCCCTCGAGCGGCCGATCGGGAGTTCCTGCAGATACTGACGGACAGGCTTCCTCCCGCCGCGGAAGGCTAGTCAACCGATATCAATGAGGCGCGACGCGTCATGTTTCAATCGGCGATCCAACAGCCGCCACGGCGTGCAGACCCGCCGAACGACTCGGGTAGCCGCTACAAAACCGAACACAGGAGGATACGCTATGATGTTCGCAAAAGTGGGAATGACCACGTTGGCGATCGGCGCCGGCCTTGTTGCTGAGGTCTCGCTTGCCGACGCGCAGCTAGCGCCTTGTGAGTTTATGAAGCCGGGCATATCGCCAATACCGGCGCTCGTCGGTTTTTATGTGCAATTTTTCGAGGTTGCCTCGCTGGGCACGCAAACTGTGGGCATTGGTGGCACCCAGCCCTCAAGCGAACGCGAGCTGTCAGTGCTTGTTAACGTCGACTACCTGGAAAAGGCTGTTCGCGAGCAGCCTACCCGAATCCCGGAACGACAAGATGCGTTACGTAATGCGATCGGTCGGCGAGATGACAAAGCAAGGCTACTGGGAGATGCTATCGATTGCGCGATGACGAGGATCAATCCCAATAACCAACAGGACATGAAACAACTAGATGGGGTCTTTGACAAAATACAGGCGATTAACAAGACCACCAACGACGCCGTGCTGAGAGTAGACGAAATGCTGGCTCTTTTCAAAGAGCAGGCTGCTGCCGGTACACAGAATCGATAAAGCAGGTGGGGCCGACAACAACGGACAAGGAGAAAAGCCATGAAACTCGCTGCATTTCTCAGCGGCGTTCTGGCGGTCATGGTGCTGACAGTGCTGACCGCACCGCCGAGCCTCGCTCAACAACCTGAATTTTGCTGGAAGGACTCCTATGGCCGCGGGGCCGGCACGATACCCACCTCCTGCGCGGAGGGCCAGCAGATGCGGGCCCTGCTCTGCTACAAATTCTGTCCACAAAACATGCAATGGTCCGGGGTGGGCGACTGCAGTTCGATATGCCCGGCCGGGTTCCGCGACGACGGGCTGTTTTGCCGCCGCGCCGAATATGGCCGCGGCGCCGGTTATGCCTGGGAGTTTCGCGACGGGCTTTCCAACGCCGGCATGATGAGCCGCTGCGAGCGCGACAATGGCGCCGGCAATTGCGAAATGTCGGCCGCCATCGCCTATCCGAAATGCCGGCCGGGCTATTCCGCGTTCGGGTGCTGTATCTGCCGTCCGAACGCGCCCAACTGCGCGCAACTGGGATTGGGTGGCCAGCTGGATCTGTCCTGCGCGAAAAACATCAACCTCGGTCAACCCGAACTCGGCGTCTGCCCGAGCGGCAGCAGCAACGTGCCCGGCAGCGCGCAGGATAGGGATGCGGGGCTGTGTTACAGGGGTTGCGATGCGGGTTATTCCGGCGTCGGACCCGTCTGCTGGAAGAAGCCGCCGCAAGACTGGGTCGATTGCGGTATGGGGGCCGCGAAGGATTCCGCGACATGCGCAAGGATCACGTTCGGCCAAGTGGCTGCGGTCGGCAATCTGGCGTTGACCGCCGCGAGCTTGGGTTCGAGCCTGGTCGGGACCGCCGGAGCGGGCGCCGCCGCAAACGCCGGCAAGCTTAGCACTTTGATGCAGAAATACAACGACCTGGTCGCCGCTTATAATGCCGCCAAGGCCACTTCTCCAGCACTACAGGCCGCGGAGACAGCATACGAGCTTGGAAAGACTGTCAAAACTACCTACACGCGAATCGACACGGCCAAAAAAACGGTAGAAGCCGCTACCACTCCAGGCCTTATCTCTACCGCGGAAGACTTGGCCCGCTTGTCAGCTGAAATTGCGGCGATTGTCGACACCAGCGGCGTGTCGGCAACGATCGCGGCCTTTACGTACCCGAAATGCAGCAAGTACGAAGAGCTCGGGGCGCAGTGATTTGCGATCGGCGGGATGACAGAGACTTTCAATTTCACCACGCGTGACGCCAGCGCGTGGGTGCTCGACCGGCTGAACGCCTTCATCGCTGCGAACAAGGGATGCGACACGCCAAGCGCTCATCACCTTCCGGAAGGAAACACAAGATTTATGCGAGACTACAATCCGACTGTGGGATTACGACGGGGGGATTACGACGGGGACATGATACGCAATACCTTATCTACCTAGAGTATTGTCGGTTCTCAGAACATGCGATGCGTATCATGTCCCCGTAATCCCGAGACAAGCGCGCCCATGACGACGCCATAATACCCGGTAATCTGAGATCATTCAATGAACTGGAAAACATACTGACGTATATGAGCCATCTTTAGACTGCGATATCTTTATCCTTCTGAACCAGGACCATGTTCAGACCGGAAAAGGCAATAGTTCCTTTGATTTCGAAACCACTGCCGGCAAGCGAAGACAATGAGGCATTTTGCTCAGCCTCTGCAGGCTTACAGGAAATATAATCACGATCACTGCGGCATACTGATAGACATACCGAACCCCCGTGCGAGTATCGCGGCGCCCCAGCTGAGCGCCTCATATACGTAATGACGCCGGATAAGGCCCATTACGTCAAATCGGCGGCAGCCCGTCTTCTTTTTGCCCGCGCGCCACGATCCGCAAGGAACCATCCGGTAGCGGCCGCTGCAATGTCAACGCCATCTCCGCCGGAGCTGTCAACCAAACGTCGATTTCCTCAGCCGTCGTCAGAATGACCGGCATGGCCTTCGGATGCACCGGCGCGACGATCGCGTTGGGTTCGGTCGTCAGGAACGCAAACAGATCGTTCGTCGTCTCCCCGTCCTTGACCTTGCGCACGGAGGTCCACCGCGTCCAGATGCCGGCAAAGAACGCGAGCGGACGGCTTTCATCGAGCGCAAACCAGACGTGCGGGCGCGACCCGTTCGGCAAGGCCTCGTTCTCCGAAAAGCTAGTGAACGGCACGACGCATCGACTGGGGACGCCGAGCCATCGTCGCCAGTGCGGCGATTGGACGTTGCGGACGTTCGTGACGCCGGGGTCCGACTTCTTGCCGACAATCGCCAAGGCCGGCGACGGCATGCCCCAGCGGGCCATGGTGAGCTCGCGCAAGCCGTCGGGCGCGTTGCGCACGACCGGCGCGGCATAGTCCGGAAAGACGCCGGGGATCGGCGGCAGATTGCCGGTTGTGTCCCGCATCGCGCGGGCGAGATCGCGGATCGCCTGCGGGCCTTTGGTGATGCTGTAGAGATTACACATGGGCGGGACGTTTACGGATCTGAAACGCGACGTCGAACAGGGCGACCTCTCGACAGCGGGAGATTCCATGACAGTTCAATTAATTGATACTGCCATCGCTGCGGCCCTCTCAGGGGAGACAGAGTAGACTCGCGATCAAGCTCATGCTCACCACTCGACGAGCTCGTCCGAACCGCCAAACCGAGCGGGCCGTGATTTGAAATGGGGCAGTTCATCCGAGACTGGACGTACCGCGAACTGGCACTGCATATGGAACGCGGCGCGAAACTCCGGAAGAAGATAGCCGTTCAAGCCTCGCACCCCGAGCGGAAGGACGTCGATAAATAAGCGCGTCCCGTGGGCAAGGGGTTGTTTACGGCCGCAGGCGCCCAAGCAACTCGGCGAGTTCGGCTTGCCGGTTCGTGTGAGTCTTGTCGAACACGGCCTTCAGGTGATTGCGGGTCGTACCGATGGCGATCCCAAGGGTTCGTGCGACATCGTCGAGAGTCAATCCCTGGCCGATCAGGGTTGCGACCGCGGCCTCTCGATCGGTCAGCTCGAACGCGTCGCAGAGAGCCGTCGGCGCGAGCGTGAGGGGGGTCGACCTCGTCGTCCGCCGGATCAGTACAGCAATGGCGGCAGCCGCGAAAAAGAGTTCGCTCGCTCGGCCGGTGACGGGAATGATGAGCAAATGGTTCCATTCTCCGTTGCTGCCGGGCAGCCTCGCCACGGCAGTGGCGCCGGGCGAAGCCGTCGCCCGGTGCACGGCCCGATCGAGATCGGGCTGCGCCATACGGTCTCTAGCAACCAGTCTTCGTTGGACCACATTGATGGAAGGGACGGGCTGGCGATCATCGAACGCATGAATGCGCAGGACGCGGCCCATCACGTCGAGTTCGAATACCGGATCGCCACGCTCGTGGATCAGCTTGACCATTCCGAGAGCTTCGAATTCGCGCATGCGCCGCGCCAAGCTCACCGCACGCCTCAAGTCCGGCAGCACCTCGCTCAGCGCCGCGACCTCCGCGCTTGTATACGGACCGGCCTTAAATCCTCGCTTGAAGCTGAGATATACGCCCGCGGCGCCGTCTCCTCTCAGGAGACTCGCGGTGGCGTTCCAAAAGACGCCGTGTGGTCTCAGAAACTCTTGATACCAAGGCGAGCGCGCTATTTCTTCCCAGCCGAAATCGTCCTGATCCGTTCTGAACCCTTCCCGCAAACTCGGCGTGCAACGTAGGGTTCTGGGATTGGGTGGGGATTTACCGGCAGCAAAGGCAAGGACCCCGGCCGCGACATCCGCGGTTTGCATCGACGCCTTCATGTTGACGCCGTCGTCGAGCGACAGGACGACCGCGGACCGGTCGGCCGCCTCGCCGATCCGCAACAATGCATCCTCGTAGCCATCTCCCACCAACGAGGCCGCGAGAAAATCCTCCGTCGCGGCTTTGAGCGCGTCGAGCCGTATCATCGCCTGCTTCCCCCGGCGGACCTTCGACTGAGCGATGATTGACCAAAGCTTGCCCGCTGTGGCCAGCATCTGCTCTAGGTAGATTTACGCATAATTCAGGCCGACGAAGCAACTTTAAAAATCAGGGCCGGAGCGCGGTCATGGACTTCGAGGGGGGCTCGTCCCGCGGGCCGATCGGACGTCCTCGACGAATTTGCCGACAAAGATTTTTACGCGCCTGTCCCAAATGGGACACCCGGCTCCCCCGCGCCTCTGCCATGATTGGGGAGCGCCCTCTTTCCCAGAAGAGGCAACCGGATCGGCGCCGGACCGGCCGGGAGCCAAGGCGTCTTCAAGCCCGCTCGTAAGAGAAATGCGGGCTATTCGCGAACAGATGGGACTGGTTGCCGCCACCGTTTTGGAAAGTGATGATGGATGAACAGTTTCGTCGTCTTCATCTACCTGTGCGCAGCCTCGACCGCGCCTGCCGATTGCGATCGACGCACCGCGATCGATGTGGTGCTAGGACCCCAGGCGACGAACGAACTTACATGCGGTCTCGGCGCTCAGGAAATGATGGCGAAGACTGCGATCAGACCTGAGGACGGCGAATACTTCAAGATCGCCTGCGTACGCCACAAAGTTGTCGCTGGGGATTGACAATGCTCGCGCGGGAGCCGCCCATGGCGCAAAGATTTTTTGCCGGCCTCCGATCTGCGGACCGGTCGGCCGAAGGGTGAGCGCACGCTCCGGCTTTTTTGATGCTGCACAACACGAGCAAAATTATCACGCACGCAGTCAAGCGGCACACGCCAAAACATCCCGTGTCTCCGTCGCGAGAGAATGACCCCTGTTCGATTGGCTGATCGTCGGCCAAATCTTCGCCGGTCCCAATCCGGCCGCCGCGGTGCGCGGGCCGAAGCACGTCGTGAAGAAAGGCGAGACGCCCGTGCTCGACGGCGACGAAGCCAAGAAGCTGCTCGACAGATCGACGTCTCGACGAACGTCTGGCTGCGCGACCGCGCATTGATCGCGCTGATGACGTTCAGCTTCGCCCGCCTCGGCGCGGCGGTCGGCATGCGCGTCGAGGATTAGTTCGCCGACGGCAAGCGCTGGCGGCTGCGCCTCAACGAAAAAGGCGGCAAGGTCCATGAGATGCCGGCGCATCACAATCTCGAAACCTATCTCGACGCCTACATTTTCTGGAGTCCCCGCTCCTCAAGTGGATCGGACGCGTGTCCTATAGCCTTTATATTTGGCAAATGCTATTTCTAGTGCCAGGCATTCGGCCGCTCGGTACAATTCAGACCTTTCCGATCTCCGCGATCGTTTGCGCAACTTTGAGCTACTATTTCCTGGAGAGGCCAATGATAGGGCTCGGTCATCGCCTTACCGGTTCTCTTAGTCTCCGACTCAAAAGTTCTGGCAGGCCGGCGGTCGGACGCCGTAATGTAGTGGTGCATGGGTCAACCGGACAGGCAAGAGAGGAACATCTTATGAGTTGGAGCTCAGTGAGTCCGGAGCGGTTTTACAGACCCACATTCTACTTTTTTCTACTCGCCATAGTTTCATTTGTAGTCTATGCAGGTATGAGCCTTACTACGCATCACGTCGACAATCCTTCGCTTTTGGACTCAGACGAAAGCGATTATTA
>JBAQGU010000632.1:0-6628 GCA_049287975.1 Roseiarcus sp. | reverse complement strand
GTCCCGAAGGGCGCGATGTTCGATTACACTCTCAACTCGTAAAGGAGCATCGACTCGATATAGAACGACCGTTCGACGACGAGACGAGCCGTGAAGCCTGCCTCCTTGATCAGCCGGCTGAACAGATCGAGATCGGAATCCGACGACACCATCACGTAAAGACGGCCATCGGGTTTCAGGCGCTCGCGGGCTTGGCTGAACAAGTCCGCCACATCTCGATATTGTGGACCGGCGTGCCAGCCGCGGTCGGCGAGATCGCGTGGCTCGCCCGCGTGTTTGGGCGGACTCGACAGGATCACGTCGAAGAGCGGGCTGGGCGGAAGGTCCGAGAGAAGGTTCATGCAGGCGGACGTCACTCGGTCGCCAAAACCGTTCAACTGCGCATTCTCCAGCGCCGATTGCGTCGCGTTCGGATTGATGTCGAGCGCCAGGACGTGCGCCGCGCCAGCGCGCGCAGCTGCAAGCGCCAGGATGCCGGATCCCGTGCCGACATCAGCGACGTTCTTACCCTCGAGGTCCAACCCGTCGATGAACTCGGCGAAATACTCGCTGCTGAGGAAAAAACGCGGATGGAACACGGTCGGCCGCACGCGCAGGCGGAACCCTGCCGCCTGGGTGGTGCGGATTCCTCGACGGTTGAGGATCAGATGATAGGAAAAGAAAAAAATGAATCGACGCATGAAACGCCGAAACGGCCCGTGCCGGGTTCCGCGCCGGTCGAGCCCCGCTGTGAAGGGGTCATCGGATTCGACGACTGTCTTCGAAAGCGAGACTTGGTCCATTTCGCAAAGATCCTGCAAACGTGACGGAGGAGGGCGCTTAGCCGTCAGCGATAGCATAGCGTCAGGACGGGCAACAGGCTAAACGGCGGGCGGCGCCAAATGGTTCCGCGAAAGCCTATGGGCGGGCGCTATTTCGATTTAGGGGTTAAGCACAGTGTCACCGACGCCCCGCCCTTTGAGGTCGAGCCCTCGAGCCGAACGCGCGAAGCGCGACACAGCGCCGAGCCGGTGCGCCAGCTCGGCTCTGTGCGAAAGCCAGGGTTACAGCAAGCCGTTCTTCTTCAGAATTTCGTCAGCGTTGTTCTTGTCTATCAGCATCGTCGGCAAAGTGATGACCGGCTCGAGCTTCCCGCCGTTCAGCAGCTTGACGGCCTGGCGCAGCCCTTCTGCGCCGGGCGTCGCATAGAGGAACGTCGCCGTCAGCTGGCCCTTATGGACCCAGGTCACGCCCTCGTCCGGCAGGCCGTCGATGCCAATGATGAACTTGATGTCCTTGTCGCGTCCCGCGTCCTTCGCCGCGAGATAGGCGCCGTAGGCCATCGGATCGTTGTGGCCATAGACCAGATCGATCTTCTCGTTGTTGCGCAACGCGGTCGTCATGATGTTGTAGGCTTTGTCCTGCTTCCAGTCGCCCGACTGGTTGTTGAGCAGGTTCTTGATCCCGGACTCCTTGTCGGTGAAGGCATGGAAGCCGTCGTGGCGGTCGTGCGCGGGCTGCGTGCCCATGCCGCCCCAGATTTCTACGACATTGCCCTCAGCCTTGCCGGGGCCGCCGAGCAACTTGACCGCGTATTCGCCGGCGGCCCGCCCGATCAGCGCATTGTCGCCGCCTATGAACTGGGTGATCCGTTTGGTGTCGACGTTGCGGTCGAGAATGATCACGGGAATCTTCGCGTCGATCGCCTTCTCGACCACGCCCGTCAGACCCGCCGATTCCTTTGGCGAGACGAGCAGGACGTTGACCTGTTGGACGATCAGATTTTCGCAGTCGGCGACCTGCTTCTCGGTCTTGTCCTGCCCGTCGGTGATGATGAGCTCGACCTCGGGGTGTTTCTTCGCCTCGGCTTCGATGTCCTTGTTGAACTGCACGCGCCAGGGCTCGAGCGTGGTGCATTGGCTGAAGCCGACTTTCCATTTCGCGGCTGCCTTCGCCGGCGCCCAGCCGGCCGGCAGATAGACCGTCATCGCCGCTCCCGCGGCGATTCCCGAGAACTTTATAAATTCACGACGCTTCATTGAGATCCTCCCTTGCAATAGGCGCCTTGGCGGCGCTACACGGCCGATCGAGATCGGCCGATCCGGCGTGTCGGGGCTGAGGCGACGGAGCTTCGCTCCGCCATCGCGCCAGGAGCTGACCGAGATTCTGTTCCTGCACGAGCACCGTGCAGACGATGATCAGCCCCTTCATGACGAGCTGAACGTTGGAGTCGATGTTCTGGAGCTGGAGAATGTCCGAAAGCAGGCCAAAGATGAGAACGCCGACAAACGTGCCAGCCAACCCGCCACGCCCACCCATCAGGCTCGTTCCCCCGATCACCACGGCGGCGATCGCGTCGAGCTCGAGACCGGAGCCGGCATCGGGTTTGCCCTGGCGGTACTGGGCGACGAAGAGGACGCCGGCGACCCCGGCCAACAGCGCGGAAATCAGGTAGGCCGTGAACTGGACCTGGGCGACCTTGATGCCCGAAAGCTTGGCGGCCTCGACGTTGCCTCCGATCGCATAGACGTAGCGGCCAAAGGCGGTGAAACGTAGAATCGCGCCGAACAGGATGATCGCCGCCAGGAAGAAGACGCTCGGCATCGGCAGAACGCCCCACACCATCGATCGGAGCAACTCGAAGTCTTCGGTCGCATTCGTTCCCGTGTAGACCGCGACGACCGCGTTGTCCTGACCGGCGGTGAGGCGGCCGATCCCCAGCGCGCCGACCATCATTGCCAGCGTGGCGATGAAAGGCTGGAGGCGTCCCGCTACGATGAGGGCGCCGTTGATTGCGCCGAGCAACATGGCGACGCAGGGCGCCGCCAGCAGGACGGCGACGACGCCGAATTTGGTCGAAACCTGTGCAGACGTGAACCAGCCGACAGCGATGGCGGCGGCAAGCCCGAGAAGCACGGGAATGCGCTGGCCGCGCCAGACGTCCAGCACGATCTGGCGGCGCTGGCCCGCGCTCACGTCGCGGCCGCGCGCGAGTCCATGAAAAATGAACCGCGCGAGGAAAGCGACGGCCAGGAAGCCGACGAGCGTCGCCGCCGGTACGCCAAAGATCGAGGCGGCGGTCCAGCCCAACTGCGTGAGCAGCATCGCGCAGACGATCGTCGAAAAGCCCATCACCGAGCCGACCGACAGATCGATGCCACCGAGCAGAATGACGATCGTCATTCCGGTCGCCACCAGGCCGGTTATCGACACCTGCCGCAGCACATCGGTCAGATTGCCGTAGGACAGAAAAATATTCCTGCCCGACGAGGTGTGGGGCGACGCCAAGGCGCCGATCAGACAGATGATCAGCAGGCCCCAATAGAGCTTGGTGCGCGACAATATGCGAAGGGCATTCATCGCGGATCAGCCTCGGCCTCGCCGGCAACTCCGGGAGCGGCAAGCCGCATGATCGCTTCTTGCGTCGCCTCCGCGCGCGGCAGCAGGCCCGTCTGGCGTCCCTCGCACATCACCAGGACCCGATCCGAAAGCAGCAACAGCTCCAACATTTCGGAGCTCACCACCACGATGCCCAGGCCCTCCGCCGCCAGCTTGAAGACGAGCTGATATATTTCCTGCTTGGCGCCGACGTCGATGCCGCGAGTCGGCTCATCGAGCAGCAGAATCCGCGGTTCCGTCGCCAGCCATTTTCCGATCACGACCTTCTGTTGATTGCCGCCGGAAAGCGTCGCTGCGATTTGCTCGATGCCGTTGCAGCGCACAGAGAGCCGCTCGACCACGTCGTCGGCGAGCGCCGCTTCGCGCGCGAAGGCGCGAACTCCAAAGCGCGACAGCTCGCCTACGGACGGCAGGGCGACATTGTCGCAAATCGACGAGTCGAGATGCAGGCCGCGCGCCTTACGGTCCTCGGTCACCAGCGCAACGCCGAGCCGACAAGACTCAGCGGGCGTTGCGTTCACCACGAGATCGCCGTCGACCCTGATCTCGCCGCCGCGCCAGCCGCGGGCGACCCCGAAGATCGATTCGAGGATCTCCGTGCGACCCGATCCGAGCAGGCCGCCGATTCCGAGGATTTCGCCGCGCCGCAGATCGAAACTCACGCCATGCAGCACGCGCCGCCACCCGCGTCTGCTGACCGTCGACAGGGTGATATCGCGCACCGAGAGGACCGGCGCGCCCGCGGCGACGACCGCGTCGCGATGGCTGAGAGCGACATCGCGGCCAACCATGGCCGAGATGATGGCGCCGCGCGAAAGCTCGCCGATCGGCGCGGTGAGCACCCGCCGGCCATCGCGAAGCACGGTCACTCGATCGGCTAGCGCGATGACTTCGTCGATGCGGTGCGAGGTGAAGATGATCGCGACGCCCGTCGCGGCGAGCTGCCGCACGACCTTGAACAGCGTCTCGCACTCCGCGGACGACAGCGCCGAAGTCGGCTCGTCCATGATAAGGATTCGCGCGTCCAGCGACAACGCTTTGGCGATTTCGACCAATTGCTGCTCGCCGACTCGCAATTCGGCGACGCGATTTTCGGGGTCGAGGTCGATGTCGAGCCGGCGCAACAGCGCTCTCGCGGCCTTCACGATGCGGCGTCGGTCGATGATCGTCCCGGCGATCAGCGGCTCGCGGCCGAGGAAGATATTGTCGGCCGCCGTCAGTTCGGGAACGAGATTCAACTCTTGATGAATAATCGCGACGCCGGCGCGTTCCGCGTCCTGGACGCCGCCAAAACGCGTGGGCAGCCCGGCGAGCCGGACCGTCCCTTCGTATTCGGAGTGCACGCCGGCGAGAATCTTCATCAGCGTGCTCTTGCCGGCGCCGTTTTCTCCCATCAGCGCGTGCACTTCGCCGCTCTTCAAATCGAAGTCGACATCGCGCAACGCAGCCACGCCGGCGAAGGACTTCGAAATGCGGGCGACGGCGAGGACGACGCTCCCGCGCGCTGCGGGCCGATCGATCTTCCCAGGATCTGCGGCCGCGTTCGGGGCTGGCCACGCATCCTGCGTCCGGGGGCCGCTCGGCCTCATCCCCATCGACGTCCCGTCCCTATTTTGCACCGCGAACCGCGCAGCGACTCCGGCCCCGAGCGCAACACCATTGCCACCGACGCTGATATGCTAGTTATATAAGACCGCATTCGTCAAGCCTTGGCCTGCGCAACCGAGACGTGAAAGATTGGGAGGATGACATTCATGCTGCCGACCGACGGGGTCAGCGGCGCGCCCCTCGTGGCGCGGGGGCGCGGCGCGCGCGAGTCGAAGGTCGACCGCGCTTATTTCGCGCTCAAGCAAGCCATCGTATCCGGCGCGCTCGCGCCGCAGATCTTGATCGACAAGAACGAATGGAGCGCCCGATTCGCAGTGTCACGGCTCTCGATCACCGGCGCGATCAATCGACTCGCGTTCGAACGATTGGTGGTGATCGAGCCGCAGCGCGGCTCCTACGTCGCCAGGATCCGACTCTCGGACGTCAAACAGTGGATGTTGATGCGCCGCGCGCTCGAAATGGAGGTCGTGGCGGCTTGCGCAAAGGAACTGTCGGAACGAGCGATCGGACGGCTCGGTCAAAATATCGCCTACCAGCGCGCGGCGCTCGACAGCGGCGATCTGCAGGGCTTTCACGAGCTCGACACCCGCTTCCATCGCCAGATGGCCGACGGTTTGGACCTCGTTCGGTTCAGCGAAGTCCTCGACCCCGTCCGCACGCATCTCGAGAGGGTGCGTCGAACGCTGGTTCCGGAGCCCGGTCGCATGGAGGGGACCCTCGCCGAGCATCATGCCATACACTCCGCGATCGCCGAGCGCGACGTTTCTCGCGCGCGAGAGGCGATGGGGCGCCATCTCGACCGCGTGTTGCGCGAGTTGGAGGCCTTCGTGGTGCGAAATCCGGGCTTCTTCGAAGATTAGAGTGCATCGCGGAGGCTACGCTCGATTGCGAGCCAGAGACTACGGTGCACGCCCTCATCTACCCTTTACCTCGGCCTCGAGCTCGACGCGATCACGGTCGTCGCCCTTGGCGGCACGCAGCTGACAGGCGGGGTCGGCGGCGTTGTCGGGACGCTGATCGGCGTTTCTCTTCGTCGGCTCGCTCTTCAACGTCTTCAATCTCGATGCGACGCTCAACACCTTCCTGCAAGAAGGTCGTGCGCGGCGCGCTTCTCGTCGTCGTCGTCGTTATTCAGGGCAGCCTTTCGATGCGACGCCGGTGATATGCCCCATGTGACTGGACAAGATGCTCTCGATCCAGGGGATTTCCTCTATTAGGGTGACGCCCAGAATCGAGAAAGTCGACTTGGGGAACGTGAATAACCCAATTGCCGTCATTGCGAGGAGCCCTTGCGACGAAGCAATCCAGGGGCTCATGCTGTGGCCCCTGGATTGCCTCGCTGCGCTCGCAATGACGGTGGAGCTGAGGCAACAACTATTGGCCGTCGTCTGCTAGCGAGCCGGAATGAGGTAGGAGGGACGGTTCTTATCCGCGAGTGGTTTCAGGCGCGCCAGCAGATCGAGATTGGGTCGCAAGGCCCACCGCACATGCGCTTCGAGCGCCGCCGCGGCGGATTCCGGGTTTCCGTCCAGCAAGGCGTCATAGATCTGTACATGCTCGGCGAGCATCTTCTGCAGCTCCGAGGTGCGCTCATAGAGTTCGAACGCCGAATGCGTGACGATGAGGAGCCTTTGGCTGCGCA
>JBAQGU010000631.1:0-16011 GCA_049287975.1 Roseiarcus sp. | reverse complement strand
GGTATCTGCTTCTC
This sequence comes from Roseiarcus sp., assembly GCA_049287975.1. Lineage (GTDB taxonomy): Bacteria > Pseudomonadota > Alphaproteobacteria > Rhizobiales > Beijerinckiaceae > Roseiarcus. Next base: position 15,997 of record JBAQGU010000631.1, on the reverse strand, counting down.
GGTCGTGGGCTTTTGACAAGCGATGATGCCCGGTTTGTCGGATCGTATTCACTCGGCGGCTGGGAGGCGGTCGCATCGGCGCTGCGATGGCTTCCCGGACAGCAGCCAAGCTTCCCGCAGCACACAACGAGCCGCGGCGCGCGGGTGCCAGGCCTGCTGCATCTGTCCTTCAGGGACTTGAACGGGCGATTGCGAGATCTTCTCTTCGCGGACGCGCCAGGCGAATGGTTCCAGCGTTGGGCGATCAACGCGAGTGCGAGTGAGGCTGCAGGGGCGCAATGGATTTCAGATCATGCCGACATCGTGCTGCTGGTTGCTGACCGGCAGGCTTTGTCGGGAGAAGCCCTAGGGCTCGCCAGGAACGCCTTTCAACTGCTCGCCACCCGTGTCGGGGCCGAACGACGCGACCGGCATGTGGCTCTGGTTTGGACAAAGGCGGACGTCAGAATTGATCCGGAGATGGAACGGCAGATCAAAAGAGCGGTCACCAATGTGATGCCTGACGCGGCGGAGTTCTCGGTCTCTGTCTTCGCGGAGGACGGGGGAAACACCGGACGAGGCTTCCGCGAGCTTTTCAACTGGGTACGCATTGCAAAACGCCCAGGAGTGGTTGTACCGCTCGCGTCGGCGACAGGCAACGATCCGCTCTTTGTGTTCGGACGGAGATGAAGATGTCCGCCAAGCAGCCTTCCATCCTTCTCCTTGGCGAATCGAATGTGGGGAAGACGCACTATGGGGCGCAGTTCCTGAAGCGTCTTTATGTCGGCGACAACGCGCTGAAGTTGAACGGCGCGCCGACCAATGTGCAGCCCTTCGAGGATGCCATGAACAGCCTGGCTGCAGGTCGTGCAACGGGACACACTCCCACCGGCACCTATGTCGAAAGCGTCTGGCCCATTATCGACCGATCGACGCGACCAGCCAAGATGATCTGGCCAGACTATGGTGGCGAGCAGGTTCGCACGCTGATCGCGGATCGGAAAATTCCGTCGCCATGGCGCGATCGGGTCCTGTCGGCGACCGACTGGGTGCTGCTGATCCGCCTCCACACCATGCATACCGCTGATGATGTCTTTTCGCGACCGCTTACCAAGCTCGGCGCCGCTGAGGTTGAAGGCGTTCAGCATGAACCTTCCGACCAAGCACGGCTCATAGAATTGCTACAAATGCTGTTGCACATCGCGAGCATCGGCCGCGACTCGGTTCTTGAAAGCCCGACGCTGACCCTGCTGCTGACCTGCTGGGATGAGATGGGGATATCAGCCAAGCCGCGCGCCGCCCTCAACGAGCAGCTACCAATGCTGACTTCCTTCATCGAGGGAACTTGGCGCAGTCCAACGATCATGGGGCTTTCTGCGCTCGAGAAGCCGCTCAGCCAGACAGTGACCGACAAGGATTATGCGACCCGTGGGCCTGAGCAATTTGGCTTTGTCATCCTTCCGGACGGCACGCGGACAAACGATATCACAGTACCGGTCCAATCCCTTATCGCCTTAGCGGCTGTGTGACCGCGATGCGAATCGAAACGGCAATCTATGGCGAAGTGAAAGGCGGCCACGCGTTGCGCGCTGCCAGCGCGGACCCTCAGTTTGCGCGCACAATCGCGCCGAAATTGGACCTGCCATCTAATCCGCCCTCGGGTGTGCAGTGGTCGCCTTATATCAGCGGCTTCGCTGAGGGGGATTACTATGTCGTCGCGCGTACTTTTCCAGATCCGACCGCATCTCGATCGGGTATGGTGCGATCCCATGTCTTCATTGTTCGGACATCGGATTTGGTCCGATGTCGCAACGTCAGCGGCCTCTTCAGTCGCCTTGGGTCATCGCTCGACGGCAACTTTCCTGCAGATAGCCTTGACTTTGTCGAAGATGAAAGTCGTCCTGTCGCCGCCGAAGATCTGGTGGCGACTGCGAACGCTCTCACCGAGCACGGAAAGCTGCCTGCCGTTCGGCTTGGCATCGAAGGGTTCGAGACGCTTATCGCGTCGCTTTGGGCCAACCTTTGGCCAGAAGCAAGAGCCGGATTTTTCTTTCGCGCGAGCTTCGCGCCGAACGATGTTGTCGAAGAGCGCCCGCCGTTGATCGTCTGCACGCCAGCTAGTCTTATCGCACGCTGGTCGGGATACCGCGTAATCAATGGCTCGCAAGCCGCGGCGAGCTCGAAATCGGCTGCCGTCGTCGCTGGACTTGATGATCCAGCCCCTCTGTTATCGTTTGGCCACGACATTGGCGCCGACCTCGCAAAACTTTCGAACCTAGCCTTAATCGATCGAGCGCGAGAGCTACTCACAGGTGACGATACCGTTGGCGATCTCATAGCCGCAGCCCGGCTCGTCGATAGTCTGTCCCCCGACGTTTCCGCCGGTTTTGAAGCGAAGCAGGTTCTCGCAACCCGATTAGCGTCGAAGATTTCAAAAGCCTCTGTCCAAAACATTCTGTCCGTCCGCAACCTTTTGCTCGCGGGCTTTCCTTCTGTCCCAGCCCTTTGGAGCGCGGTGGACCGCTGGGTGCAGGAAGCTGCGTTTGAGGCGGGCCAAGACCAAGCTTTTTTGTCGATGCTGGCTGCAACTAATTCCGAGACTGAGACCGTTCCCGAGTGGCGGACAGCGATTGTGCACGGCATGCGAACGGCCGCTCATAACGCCCGGCCAGCTTTGGTCAGCGCCATCTGGCGTTGGGTCGAAAAGACAAGCGAGGTGATCACGCCGCTTTTCAGCATATTGCCGGAGGCCAAGGAGGTTGATGGCAGGCTGGCAAATGCCGCTCCACGAAAGATCGCTCGCGCACAAGCCGAGGAGCTGATTCAGCTGGCTTCAAAACGAAGGTGGCTCAGCGTTCATGGTGCCGTCCTTTCTGCGAGCGAAAAGCCGATCATTGCGGTCAAGCGCCAGATCGCGCTCGACACCGATACCACGAACACCAACGGTGTGAAGCTCGCCCTGAGATTCGCTTCTCCGAGTGAAAAACTAGAGAGTGCGTGCGAGTTGCATGACCCGCGTTTGGTCGATCTCGCTGTCGAAGCGGTTGTCGCGGAGCCTCGGATTTTTCACTCTGCGCGATGCGACAACATCGGTGAGCAGATGGTCTGGGAGGCGATGTTACGACATTTGCCGGCGACTTGGCGCGCGCCACAAGACCCAATCGCTGCCCGCGATACCGTATTGGAGAACTTTATCAGTCATCGTGAGTGCTATAAACCTCTCGTCACCGCTCTAGCATCAACACCGTTGGCCGATCTTTGCGATTTCGCAAAGCGAGAACGCGTGTTGGTTGACCCTTCGGTCGGGCCACGATACCTTGAGGCGACAGCTCAAGGCTGGCTGAAGCGAGCGGCTGAAACAGGCGTTCCATTTGCTCCCGATGAACGCCTCTGTCGAGCATTCCTTGCCAGTGATCAGGTGGACAAGACTCTCGCGCAGCTAATCGGCGACATCGTGAAAGGCATTCGGATCGTCGAGGCGATCCAAGGATTCGACGAGACACGCTTTATCGACTGGCTTCGCTTGATCATCGCAAAGAGTACTCAACTGTCGATCAGTACAGCTGAAGCGATTGGTCGGCTGTTGCTCACAAAGCGATGGCAGCGCGCAGTCAACGAACTTATCTCCGCACACCACAAGCGGCCAGATCTGAAGCCGGCGTTGTCGATTTGCTCGTCAATGACGGACTTTTGGACCAAGTGGAGACTCAACCTTTCCACGCCGACGGCGGACGAAAAATGGGATTCCTTGGTCAAAGTCGCAGCGGAGCTATACTCTAGCGGTCCCGATCATAACGAACTTTGGGCTCGCTCCGGCGGAAAAAATTGGGACCTTCCCCGGCACGGGAACGGTAGGTCCCGTTGGAAGGCGGTTCTGGAGCAGGTCCGGCGCGGGCGCGATCCTTCGCCGTCCCGTCTGCTTGGGGAGATGTTGCGTGACTATGCCGGGAACGAAGAGCTTGCCATCCTCGCCCGCGATCCAGACATCATATTTCGTTGATGACAGCCTATGTAAGACGTTCTGCGATACGTCCGTTCCACCTCGAAAGCGCAGGACCTGCGGTGCCGACACCAGCGAGGGTTACCTGTTACACTTACTTAACCCCCTATTGGGCAGCTTCAGCGGCGACGAGCGGCTTCGCTCTGTTCGGTCGGCTTGTCTTCGGCACGCCGGGAATGGCCGCAAACCCAGCGGCTCAGTTCGCCAACCGCGCAATAATGAGATCGAGCAAGGCGCGGAGCCGGGCCAGGCGTTTCAGGTCGCGGTGATAGCCGATCCAGGTATCGCGACTGGGCGGCTCCTCGCCGAGGTCTATGCGCTTCAAGCTTGCGAGGGCGTCGCCGAGAGGACGGGGGAGTACGGCGACGCCGACGCCGCGCGCGCACATTTGGGCCTGCACGTCGCGATTGTTGCTGCGTGAGACTACGCGCGCATGGGGGAGAATTCTCGTCAGCCATGCGGCGTCCGGCATCGTCGCAAAAGCTGTGTCCATGGTGATCAGCGATGCTCCCGTACCGTCACCGCCGCGGGGCGGCGCGAGCCCGGTCGCGAGGTAGGCGCCATAGGGGATATGCATCAGCCGGCGGGAGACGACGTCTGGATCATCGAAGGGCCTGATCCGGAATACGAGGTCGGCCTCGCGCCGCGGCAGGCTGAAGTGTCGAGCGCTGGTGATCAGTTCGACGACGACGCCGGGGTGCACTCCGGCGAACTCCGCGAGCACAGGCGTCAGCACGTGCGCGCCGAACCAATCCGATGAAGAGAGGCGCACCAATCCGTCGAGCTGTTCCCCATGACCGGCGAGCTGGCGTTGCAGCGCCAGCGCGTCCTCCTCCATGCGCTCTGCGTGGGACAAGACGGCAGACCCTTCGTCGGTCAACACGAACCCGTCGCCGGTCCGCTGAAACAGCGTATGGCCGACGGCTTGCTCGAGCGCGCGTAGACGCCGGCCCATGGTCGGCTGGCTTTGCCCGAGCTTGCGCGCGGCAGCGCCGAGCGTGCCCTCCCGGGCGATAGCGAGAAAGATGCGTAGATCGCTCCATTCCATCCCCGTCTCCCGTTCATTCAGTTGTGAATGGAGCGCATGCGACATTGTCGATTTTCAAACCGATCGCGAGCGCCCAACTACGGCTGCGGAAGCGAGAGGTACTGACCATGACGGCGAACACTATGCAGGCGGCGGTTCTGGACGGCTATGGCGCGCCTTTTCGGATTGCGGCGGTGGCAAAGCCGAAACCAACGGCCGGACAGGTCTTGGTTCGGATCAAAGCGAGTGGCGTCAATCCGCTCGACATCAAGATCCGCGCCGGAGAAGCGGCCCATGCCCGCCAGCCCCTACCGGCCATCCTCGGCATCGATCTCGCCGGCGTCGTCGAAGGGGTCGGCCCGGGCGTCGTTGCTCTGCGGTGCGGAGACGAGGTCTATGGAATGACCGGGGGCGTCGGCGGGCGCCAGGGTTCGGTTGCCGAATATGCCTCGGTTGAAGCAGACTTGCTGGCGCTGAAGCCGGCCAATCTTTCGATGCGCGAGGCGGCGGCGCTGCCGCTGATCTTCATCACGGCGTGGGAAGGTCTGGTGGATCGCGCCGCCGTGCGGGCTGGACAGAAGGTGCTGATCCAGGGCGGAGCCGGAGGTGTCGGCCACGTCGCAATTCAGATCGCCCGCGCTCGCGGAGCCGAAGTGTTTGCGACCGGCTCCGCCGCAAACGCGGAATTTTTGCGGCGACTGGGGGCGACGCCGATCGATTATCGAGCGATGGGGGTGGAAAGCTATGTCGCCGAATACACCGGCGGTCGCGGCTTCGACATCGTCTACGACACTGTCGGAGGCGCTACGCTCGATGCTTCGTTCCAGGCCGTGGGGCGTTTCGGACACGTGGTCAGTTCGCTCGGTTGGGGAGCCCATGCGCTCGCCCCGCTCTCCTTTCGGGCAGCCACCTATTCCGGCGTCTTCACCCTGCTGCCGCTGCTGACCGGCGAGGGACGCGCCCATCACGGCGACATTCTGCGCGAAGCCACGAGGCTCGCTGAAACCGGCAAGCTGGCTCCGCGACTCGATCCCCGGCGATTCTCGCTCACCGCTCTCAGCGACGCGTATGAGGCAGTCGGGACACGGAGCGCCGCCGGAAAAGTCGTCGTCGATATCGAATCTGTCTCATCGCAGAGGGAGTGAACAATGGTTCAACTCCGCCTCCCGTTTAGTACGTGTCACTCTAATCCCGCGTTTGTTCACGGCCGCCGACGGCTCGCCGATCCTCGCCTTCGCCGGGCTCTGGGATCGCTGGCTCGATCCGGCGTTGAAAGAGGAAATCCTCTCCTGCACGGTGATCGTGTCGGGCGGGTCCGCATGGACGACGCCCTACCACGATCGCATGCCGGCGCCGCCGTGGGGGCCAGACTTCGACGCCTGGCTCGACGGCTCGATCAGTGCGGACGCGCTGCGGCCGGCCACCGAGAGCGTGCTGCGCGAATGGCCGGCAGCCCGGCGCGTGAATGGCGCCGGGTTCGGCGATGACGATCCGACGATCATCGAAAGGGTGGACGCGGCCTGAGGCCGCCCAGGAAGGGCCTCAGGCATGAATTCCCTGTTGTGGCGAATTAATTCCCTAATTGTCGCGAATTGATTCCCTGTTGCGGTCGAATTGTTTCCCTGTTCCCCCGCGCAGGGAATTTGTGGCTAGTCATCCCGCAAACTACTGAATTCGCGGATGTTTTCGAGACGGCTTTCACGGCGGAAACGCCGATTTCGAGAAAATTCGCTGTTGTTTCCCTGTTACGGGGCTTCAGGGGGCCCTCACCCCGCGGTCACGGTCGTACGCAGCTTCAGTGGCGCGTCGATCATGTGGAGCGGCTCGAAACTGCTTCCCGTGCCGCGGATCGTGACATTGCCGTAGTTGAAAAGCCGGCCGAGCAGTGTCTGATCGACATCGACGCTTTCGATCTTGTTCATGTTCATTTCGACCGTATGCCGGCGAATCAGGCCTCGCTTGAGGAGGACGCGGCGATCGGTGACGGTTATTTCCGTAGTCCATCGGCGAAACCAGGCGGGCACAAACATCACGACGGCCGCGACGACGAAGGCGATGGCGGCGAGCCAACCGAGACCCGCCATATGGCCATGGCTGCCAGCGAGGGCCGCCGACGCCAGCGCACAAATCGCCAGCAGAATCGCCGGCGTGTAAATCGTCCAGCTGAGGGTGGTGTGGTAGCGAACCTGCTCTCCCGGTTCGAGGATGCTCTGGATATAGCTCATTGCGGCGCCTTCTCGGAGATTGACGGCTCCGGGGGAAGCCATCGATTTATCGGAGCTGCTTCTAGCGGGATGTCGAACCGGCAGCTGGGGACAAGCTGCAGGACAAGGGGCGCAGGCGGGTTTCAGCAGCTGTCGGCCGTCATCAAGAATGGAGGATTCGGCCGGGTGCGCAAGGCGACCGAGACGCCGTTCAACATGATCCTGGAAGCGCGAGCCTGAGGCGCCGGGCGCGTTGAAGGCGCGCGAGAGCGCCCCTCGCCCCCGCCTTCACATCTGCGCGAGCAGATGCGACGCGCTCGACAAGTCCGCCTTCCCAGGCGATTCCTCGACGTTCAGCAGCTTCACCACGCCGTCCTCGACCAGCATCGAATAGCGCCTGGAGCGTACGCCTAGGCCGCCCATCGAGGCGTCGAACTCGAGGCCGAGCGCCTTCGCGAAATCGGCGTTGCCGTCCGACAAGAAGGCGATGTGGCCCGCCGACCCCGTCGCCTTCGACCATTCCATCAACACGAAGGGGTCGTTGACCGAAGTCATCGCGATCTCAACGACGCCTTTGGCCTTGAATGCGGCCCCCTCGGTCAAGAAACCCGGCAGATGATTTTTGTGGCAGGTCGGCGTGAAGGCGCCGGGCAATCCGAACAGCACGATTTTCTTGCCGCTGAAGAATTCTTGCGTCGTCACCGGCTTCGGCCCGTCCGCGGTTATCAGCCGAAGGGTCGCTTGAGGTAATTTGTCGCCGACTTTGTTTGTCATGTTCCGTCCTCGTTGAAGGGCCGCACTCTATCGCGAAACGCTCGCGGCGCAAAGTGCGCACACCCGGCGAAGCGCCTAGCTTGAGTCGGTTCCGCGCGAGCCCGATCGGTCCGCGGAACTCGACCTCGCGCGTGTCCCCCTCGGGCAGGATCACCCGGATATCCCCATAGGGCAGCGCGTAGTCGCCGCTGATGGCCGCGCCGACGCGAACCACGCCGGGAGTCCATTCCAGCGTGATCGTCACCTTCGTGAGCGGCCCATCGAGTGTAATCCCGTCGTCCTCGTAGAGCACCGCGCTCGATCGCCCCGAGCGTTCGCCGGGGTAGACGAGCAGTGCGCGCGAGGGTTCGTCGTGCAGACGCGAATAGTCTTTCCCGGCGTCGGTGGTCGCGACGATCGCGCCTGCGGGCGCGAGCAGCGGCAGGCGCTCCAGCGGCGCTTCGACGACCACGGTCCGCCCGGGCGCGCGAACTTCGCCCGTCCAGAAGTCGCGCCAGCACTCCGGGCCGCGCGGCAGGTAGACCTCGATTGCGCGTGAGCCCGGCGACGTGACGGGCGCAGCCAAGAGCGAGGGGCCGAACATCAGCGCGTCGGCGTCGGCGAAGCAGGCGTCTTCCTCGAAGAGAACGAAGGTCGGCGCGACCACGGGAATGTGCGCTTCATGCGCCGCGTGCATCGCGCTATAGAGATAGGGCATCAGGCGAAGGCGGAGCCGCAGCGCCTCGCGGATCGCCGGCAGCGCCTCCGCGTGCAGCCACGGCGAGGTCGTCACATTGTCGGGCTTCCAGGAGTTCATGAGGAAGCGGGGATGCAGCACGCCCGCCTGGGTCCAGCGGATCAGCAATTCCGGATCGGGCGTCGGCCCCGCGAAGCCGCCGATGTCGTGGCCGATGTTGTACAGACCGGAGAGGCTCATGCCGAGACCAGTGCGCAAATTCCACTTCAGCGAATCCCAGCCGGTCGTGTTGTCGCCGCTCCAGGTCTGCGCGTAACGCTGGATGCCCGGACCTCCCGCGCGCGTGATCGTGAACGGGCGCTCCCGCGGCTTGGCTGCGAGCTGCGCTTCGCGGGTCGCGCGGGTCATCAGCAGGGCCTGGATCGGGCGGAGCAGCGAAAGCGGCGTCGGCTCGCCGAAGCCGGCCGACGTCGCTTCGTCGTCCCCTAGCCCGTATTCGTTGTTGTCGTTCCAGCCGGCGTCGACGCCGTAGACGAGCAGCTCGTTCGTCAAGCCCTCTTGCCACCATTGGATCGCGAGGGGGTTGGTGAAGTCCAAATGCGCGCCCTCGCCATCCCAGAACTGGGATTTCAGCGGCGCCTCGGCGGCCGCGCCGGCGATGAATGCGCCTCGGGCGGCGACGTCCCGATATTGCGGATGATCGTCCAGCAGGCAGGGTTTGACATTGGCGACGACCTTGACGCCAGCCTCCGCGAAATCGCGCATCAGCGCCTTCGGCTCGGGGAACTTGTCGAAATTCCAGGTGAAGACGTAGCGCTTCGGGCCGATCGACGTGTAGCCCGAGCCGAAATGAAACGCGCTCAGCGGAATTTCATGCTCCTTGGCCTTTTCGATCACGCCTCGAATCTGCGCCTGCGCGTCCGGCGCATCAGCGAGCCCCATCGCAGTCTGCGCGAAGCCGAGCGACCAGCGCGGTTGCAGCGCGGTCCGGCCGGTCAGCGCCACAAATTTCGGGGTCACGTCCCGGAGCCGCGGACCGAGCAGCATGTAGAAATCGAGGTCGCCGTCCTCAGCCTCGTAATAGCGATAGCGTCCAAAATAATTGTCGTGCTCGCAGCCAAGATCGAAGCAACCTTCGGCGCCATTGTCATAGAAGATTCCGTGCGAAACTCCGCTCGGTCCGTCCCGCACGATGAGAAACGGCCAGTTCTTATAGAGCGGATCGCCGCGCTGGGGATCGTACCCGAGCGAATCGCGCATCGCGCAACGCAGGCGACGGCCGTGGAGATCGAGCGGGCCGGTCTTGTCGCCGGCGCCGTAATAGCGATCGCCCGGGCGGCGCGCCATCGCGTGCCGGAATGCGTGGGTCTTCCGGCCGAGAAAATACGGCTGAATTTCTCTGTCGGAGGCGAACGTCGTTCCGTTGGACAACGCCCAATCCATGCGAAGGGGGTCGAGCCGCACCGTCAGGCGCATCGCCTGCGTGGCGAGACTGAGCTCTGCCTCCGTCGCGGTCAGCTCGAGGGGAACCGCGCACCATGAGCCGTCGTCGAGCCGCGCGCGGCCGGCCCACGGCGTGTCGGACTCGCCGCAGGCGGGCACGGACCAGGTGCGCTGCTGCCGCACCTCGCCGCCGCGCAGCAACGTGACCCTGACGAGATCGGGCTGAAGCGCCGTGACGCGTATCGTCGCGTCGCCGTCGCAAGCCAACGTAAGGCCGCGAGAACAGCGGCTTTGCAAGCGGGCGCGGAGCAGCGGCTTCATCGAACGGCCTCCAAGGATTCTAACCTGTTCGGACCTTTCAACGCGTCACGCGGCCAAGGGACGCTCGCTGCCTGAGATTCCGCTCGAGGCGGCTCGCCGTATTCCCGCCTCGGAGGAGCAAGATCAGGAAGATCGCGCCGATCATACCGAAAACGCCGAGCATTCCGAACAGAGGGCACTATCCGCTCGCGGGTTCGGCTACGGCGCCGCGCCAGTATGCGCGCGAGTGCGTAAAGGGCATTCCCCTGCCCGTGACCGCAGGAATCCCAGGCCCTCAAGGGGCCAGCGATCTCGCCGAGGCGTATGGCCACAGCTTTTCGCGGGCGAACAATGCTTCCAGACCTTCGGCCTCGTCGCGATGAATGCCGGCGCTTATGAACAACGCGTCGAGCCCCTGACCCACGGCGCCCGCGATGTCGGTGCGCATGCCGTCGCCGACGGCCAGCGTCCGCGCCGGCTCGATCGTCCGGCCCAGCGCCGCCTCCGCGGCCGCCAGCGCTGCGCGGTAGATCGGCCGATAGGGCTTGCCGGCGTAAATCGTCTTGCCGCCCAATTCCTCATAGCGCCGGGCCAGCGCACCCGCGCAGTAGACCAGCGTCGAGCCCCGATGGATGATGAGGTCAGGATTGGCGCAGATGAACGGCAGGCCGCGCGCGGCTATGGCGCGCAGCCGACCCTCGTAATCCTCCGGCGTCTCGACGTCGTCGTGAAACAGGCCGGTGCAGAGAACGTAGGCGGCGTGGTCGGCGGGGGTGAGTTCCGGCCGCGCGCCGGCGCGCGCCTCGACCGCCTCGAACAGCGAGAGATCGCGGCGCGGCCCGATATGGCAGACCGGCTGAGCGACGCGTTCCGCGATCATCGCGACGGTGACGTCGCCCGAAGTCACCACCGCGTCGAACGCATCGGGCGAAACGCCGAGATGGAGGATCTGCTCCCGGATCGGGCGGCTCGGACGCGGGGCGTTGGTGATGAGGACGACGACGCCGCCCCGGCGTCGAAACGCGACCAGCGCGTCGGAGGCGGGGCGAAAGGATTGCCGGCCGTCGTGAACCACGCCCCAGACGTCGCAAAGGATCGCGTCATAGCGGTCGGCGATTTCGCCGAGCCCAAAGATGCCCAGGACTTTTCGGGGTTCGGAGGTCGACGGCATCGGGCGAGCTAGAACCCGTCCCCGGATGTGTCAAGCGTCCGGACGAAGCGAGCGCCAGGGTTGACCTCGCGGGCGCTCGTGGCGATGAAGGAGCGCCTTCTGCTGGAGCGCCGATGTGATCTCCGTCCCCCCGTCCCCCCAAATTGCGTTCGAGGATTTTGTGAAAGTCGACATTCGCCTCGGCACGATCGTCGCCGCGGAGGCGTTCCCGAAAGCGCGCAAGCCCGCCTACAAACTGACAATCGATTTCGGCCCCGAGATCGGCCTCAAGAAATCGTCCGCTCAGATCACCCGGAACTATGCGCTGGACGAACTGATCGGTCGGCAAGTCGCTGCCGTGGTGAATTTCCCGCCGCGTCAGATCGGCCCGTCCATTTCGGAAGTGCTCACGCTCGGATTTCCCGATGCCGACGGCGAAGTCGTGCTGATCGGCCCATCCCGCCGCATCCCCAATGGCGGCCGGCTCTACTGATCAGGTCTTTACTGAGCAGATCTTACTGACTGAGAACGCAGGCTCCGCTTGACGGCGCCCCCGGGCATTCCTACCTGTTGTCAACGCGGCGCTGCCGCCGCATTCGCGTTTCGAGGATTTCATGTCCGCCACCGCCAAAGTCACCGATGCCAGCTGGGCCACTGACGTCATAGAGTCGAGCGAGCCCGTGGTCGTAGACTTCTGGGCCGAGTGGTGTGGTCCGTGCCGGATGATCGCCCCCGCGCTGGAGGAAATCGCGACGGAGATGCAAGGCAAGGTGAAGATCGCCAAGTTCAACGTCGACGAGAACCCGATGATCGCGCAGCAGCTCGGCATCCGGTCCATCCCCACCTTGATGGTGTTCAAGGGCGGCAAGCAGGTCGCGACCAAGACCGGCGCGGGCCCGAAGAGCGAATTGCACCGCTGGATCAGCGCCTCGGTCTGACGCTCGCCGAGTAGCCGCGAAAACCCCTTCCCCCCAATTCCCCAGGGGAAGAGGACGCGCTCGGCTTAGAAGACGCCCAAGAAGAACTGAATCATGGCCGCCCGTCATGCCCGGCCTTGAGCCTGGCCTTGAGCCGGGCATGCAGGTGGGGCCGTCGGCGATTGTTCGCTGACGTCGGCGCGGGATGCACGGGTCAAGCCCGTGCACGACGAAACCGAAAGCGCAGCGTTTATTTCTGGGCGTCGGCTCACTCAATTTCCAGACGATTCGTTACCCCACGCTCGCGGCCACGCCGCTCGGTAGGCGGCTTCCGCATAGGGGCCGCAGGCCAGTGGCTCTAAACGCTCGGCGGCGGGGCCGCGAGCGAGCGGCGTGACGATCGTTGATTGATTGAGCGATGAAACGGCAGTGATCGATCTCACCCGGAAGTGCGACAGTTTGAGCGCGGCTTGCCGCGCGAATTCGGTACAGATCTGGATCGATAGACGCTGCTGCTCCGAACCTCTCTTGTGTGCCCGGGTCGGGTTTATAGCTGCCGGCTATCGAATCGATCCCGAATAGGCAATTCACTTCGAAGGCCGCTCCTGCGCTTAATTGGCCACGCTCATCGGCGCGAAACGGCAGGGGACGACTTCAATGATTTCCGGACGCCGCTATTTCGCTGGCTGGGCCGGCCGTCTCACCGCGGTTCTTGCAACGCAGTTCAGCGGCAAGACTCTATAGCTAAAAACCTAAGTACAGGAGGAGGATGTGCCTATCAACTGGAAGCATAGTGTCTTGATCGCAATCGCCATTGCGGGCACAAGCTCGGTGAGTATGGCGCAATCGAACGGCGCTGGCCCAATCGGATTTGTGTATACGGAGACCAATCAGTCGAGCAACGCGGTTTTAGTGTTCAACAGAGCGGCCAATGGCGCGCTTTCACTGGCTGCCACGGTGCCCACAGGCGGTTTGGGCGGTGGAGTCGTGTCGGTCGGCTCTCAGGGCACGCTGGCGCTCAGCCAGGATCAGCGGTTTCTCTTTGTAGCCAACGAAGGGGACGATTCCATTTCGGTGATGGAGCGAACCCCCGCAGGTCTGAAGGCGGTTGGAAAGGTCTCCTCGGGCGGCACTCTCCCGGTCAGCATTACGGTCAGCGGGAACCTGGTCTATGTCCTCAATGACGGGGTACACGGGTCGTCGCCGGCAAACATTACCGGGTTCTATTTCGACGAGTATAACGCTTTTCTCTCTCAGATCCCGAATTCCACCCGGTCTCTGAGCGCCCCGTTCCCCACGGTTCCAGCGGCCGGTCCGATCGCGGCGGAAATCCATTTCGACAATACCGGATCGTTCCTCTACGTCGCCGAAGTCGGCACCAGCCTGATTGACACCTACTCGATCAATCGCGACGGAACTCCCGGCAACGATCGGAGTCAGAACTCGTTCGGCAATGCTCCCTTCGCCTTTGCCTTCGACCCTGAGAATCATCTGTTCGTCACCGAAGTCCATGAGTCGTCGCAGGGGGGTGCAAGCCAGGGCGCAGTGACGTCCTACCGTCAGAATAGGGACGGGACCCTCAATGCGATCAGCGGCTCCGTGCCGGATTCGCAGACCGCGCCCTGCTGGATCGCCATCACCCCCGACGGCAGGCATGCCTATGCGGTCAATACGGGCAGCGGGGTAATTTCCGGTTATCAGGTGGGCTTTAATGGACAACTTTCGCTATTGGGCAACGGCGTTACCGCCCAGACCCCCACTGGCCCTCTCGATAACGCCATTACCGCGAACGGCCGCTACTTGTACGACGTCACCTCGGGCGGTTCAATCATCGGATTTCTGGTGCGGGCCGACGGAGCGCTCACTTCTCTCGACCTGAACGTGACGGTTCCCGCCGGCTCCAGAGGGCTGGTCGCGGAATAATCTCGAGAAAACGGCGGGTGGCTCACCGTTACGCCTTTCGGGTGGCCCCGCCGGCCACCTCGGGCAGCTCAACCGACCAGGGTCGACTTGCGACAAGGAGCAGGCCATGTACGATATGAAGAACCTGACCCGCCTGAAGAAGCTCGACGCGAATGCGCCGGACGTCATGAAGGCGTTCTGGGCGTTCGACAAGGCGGTGTTCGCCGACGGAGCGCTCACCGCGCTGCAGAAGCAGCTGATCGCCGTTGCTGTCGCTCTGACGACACAGTGCCCGTATTGCATCGAAATCCACACCAAGGAGGCACGTCAGGCGGGCGCCACCGACGCTCACCTCTCCGAGGCCGCCATGGTCGCCGCGGCGCTGCGTGCGGGCGGCACGGTGACCCACGCCTCACATGTGTTCGGAGACTGACACACGCGCCTTTCGCCTCGCCGGACGGGGTAACGGGCGTGAGTTCGCACCACAGCGAATGGCGCACGCATCCTCCGTGCGCCATTCGCGCCGCAATCGCCGACATCAGGCAAGGCGGGGTTTTACCAAGTCTCTCGGAGGCTGACTCGGATTTGGCTCTTTTCGAATCGACGCGGAGCTGATTCAAGGTGGCGAACGAAGGAAGTTCGCCATGCCCGTTCCGCTGAGGGCCGATTTTGACGCTGAGATGGTAAGGGCGGCTGCGGAGCGGTCGAAGGATGGGCCGCTGGCGCTGCGGGCGGAATTTTTCCCCTGTCAAGTCGAAATAATTCCCCTGTTATAGGCGGACGAGTTCCCCTGTTCTGGAGGAAATCATTGCCTGTCCGCCAGGCGGAGAACGCGGTTTCTCAGCCGTTTCCCTCAGTTGCGGCTTCCGGATGCGTCGCGGCGAGCGTCGATCCGCTATGCCGTCGCAGTTTGAAAACCTGATGATTCTCCCTTTTGAAAATATCGAAGTGTGTTATGTTGTTTTTCTCGTTCAGAAAGGTTGCGAATGCTGATGGGGGGCGAATGGTCAGTAGCGAACGGCGAATGGGGACGCCGAACGGACCGTTCGCCATTCGCTATTCGCTATATGGGAAAAGGCGATGGCGAATGAGGACGCCGATCAGACCATTCGCCATTCGCATACCAGCGACCCGAATCCCCCTTGCCGAGCGAGCAAGGGCAAAAGGGCAAGGGCTAGCTATTGGCTGAAGTTGGCATGGATTTGGAATCGGCGCCACGTTCGCGCAGGCTCGGCGCCGTATTCATGGGAGGCTCTAGTGGTGTGAGGTTCAATAGTCCTCGCTACGGTCCAGGCGCCCCGCGGCGGCGAGCGCGTCGCGCATCAGGGCGACCTCGGTCAGATAGATCGTCGCCGACTTTATGATCATGACCAGCGGCCCGACGGGCGCGTCGAGTTGCTCGGCGACGTGGCGCTGCAGCTCGGCGAGTTGCACGAGGTTGCCGAATCCCTTCTTGCCGAAGTCGATGCTGTGGGCATAGACGACGAGTTCGAGGCGGCCCGACCGCAGCCAGAAATCCAGCAGACTGACGCAGGGGACGTAGGTGACATCGGTCGAAGGCTCGAACGTCGTGATCGTGGCGTAACTGGCGCGCGGGTCGCGGCGCAGCGTCTCGATGACCCCGG